>JAQUQS010000009.1 GCA_028715965.1 Candidatus Omnitrophota bacterium
ACAGGTTCTCTTTCTTGCCAAGAAGCGCCTCTATCTCTTTTATATCCTTCATGATGTCGTTCAGCTCAAGGTCCTTTATCCGGTACCCGCTCCTGGCCTCCATCAGTTCCTTTTCAAGCTGCCTGATGTCCGGTTGGATCTTGCGCCTGGCGGTCTCCGATTGCGCGAGATATTCTTTTTCCGCCGACGCCTTCTTTTCCTTGAGCACGGCTATTGCGTTGTTTATCTCCGAGACCTTCTTGTTCCTGACATTCTTGTAGGAACTTATCTCGCGCCTTATCGAGTCCCGTTTCTCTATCTGCGTTTTGAACCCGGGATCATAACCCAGTACTTTTTTATCAAGTTCCGCCCCGGACGGCGAACACCCCGCCGTCATTAACGACAGTAACAGCGACGGCAGTAATAACATAGTTATCGCGCGCGCATTGGACAACATATACCCTTTCCCGGACCGCATATGAATGAATATACTACGTGTTCAGAACTTATTCTTGGCCGTATCCCTCATCTCTGAGAAACCGGATATTATGCCTATGACCCCACCGGTGATAAGGAGCACCGGCAGTACCCCCCGCACAAGGAAAACGAACTCATACCACCACGCGACAAGAAGTATAAGGCCAATGAGCGTTATTACCCCGCCAGCGAGGGGACCGATGATCTTCTTCATTTTAGAACACCTCCAGGAATGATTAACGTTGTGAAAAACCCGAGTATAACACGACACTTTTCGCCGTGTCAACCTGTACCATATGTTCAGAATTTACTCAAGAATACCGTGGCTATGCTGAGGTATATGAAAACCCCTATTATATCGTTCAAGGTCGTTATGAGCGGTCCGGAGGCAAGCGCGGGGTCTATGTTTATCTTCTTGAATATAACGGGTGTCATGACCCCTACGAAATTAGACCAGATCACCACAAGGAAAATAGATGTCCCGACTATCACCCCTACCAGACTGCTCTTCACCATGAAATTGACTATCACGGAAAGCACTATACCGCAGGTGATCCCCAATCCCAGGGCTATCTTGAACTGCCTCCATAGCTCTTCCGCTACCCTCCCCAGGTCCATATACCCCAGGGCTATCTCCCGTACGACAACGGTCGAGGCCTGCACGCCTGAATTCCCCCCTGTGGCCGTAACCACCGGTATGAACGATACCAGGGCTATCATCTCCGTAAGGGTGACCTGGAACGTCCTTATAACGAGTCCGGTGATTATGCTGCCGAGCATACAGCTTATAAGCCACGGCAACCTGTTACTTGTGGCCCTTATGGTGGTCTCCGTACCATGTTCCGCTTCTATCGTACCGGTCATGCGGCTGATATCCTCTCCGCTCTCCTCCTCAATAACGTCCATTATGTCATCTACGGTTATGCGCCCGACCAGCTTGTTATCCTTGTCCACGACCGGCAGGGAGAAAAGATCGTATTTTTTCATCACCATAGCGGCTTTTTCCTGGTCCTCGTCGACTGGAACGGAATATATATCCGTTTCCATGAGGTCCCTTACAAGGGTACCCTTGGGGGCCGTAAGCAGTTTGATGACCTTTATCGTACCTTTCAGCCTGTCCATGGCGTCCGTAACATAAACATAGAAAAAATCCTCATCTATCTCCATGCCCCTGATCCTGTTTATCGCCCCCTCTACATCGGAATCCTCGCTCACGGAAACGAATTCAGGGTTCATTACGCGCGCGGCGCTATCCTCGGGATAGCTGAGGATCTCCTCGACATCCTCGGCGTCATCCTCTTCCATCAGGTCGAGGATACCTTCCCTCTTGTGCTCGGGCATATCCTCCACGACATCAGCGGCCTCGTCCACAGGCATAACGTCAAGCACCTTTGCCAGCGTATTTTTGTCTATTTTCTGGAGTATCTGCAGCCTGGACTGGGGGTCCGTATCGTCAAGTACTACAGCCGCGTTCTCTTCATTGAGCAGCTTGAATATGCGGACCTTTTCCTCGGCGGAGAACTCTCCCAGGATCTCGGCGATGTCCTCCGGCGACATATCCTGAAGTATGGGAGCGATATTGCCGTCGTTCTCCCGGGCCAGGATATCCTCAAAAAAACGTATCCTTTCCTCCCGTTTTCTTACGGTCCTTTCGCTCTTATGTTTGTGTGTATGTTCGTTCATGGTGTGGTTCCCATTCCCCGGGCGTGATATATATTCTCACGATTGTTAATATAATTATTATACGATTAAAAGCCGAATTGCCAATGTTTATTTTATCTTTCAGCCTTTATCTTGCCTACGCGCGGGCTTTATTATATAATCACTGCTATGACAATATCCGGTTTTGTAGCGATAACAGGCCAGCCGAACGTAGGGAAATCCACTTTGCTTAACGGTTTTCTCGGGGAAAAGCTCGCCATAGTCACGGAAAAACCCGAGACCACACGGGATAATATCAAGGGCATTTATACCGATGAGGACGCCCAGATAATATTCACCGACACTCCGGGCATACACAGGCCGCATGACCTCTTGGGCAAGGTCATGCTCACCAGGGCGGAATCATCTATACTTGAATGTGACATCGTCCTTTTCGTGACCGAGGCCGGTATAGCGTTCAACTCCGACGATATGCGTATAGTGGAAAAGCTCCCTGACGCGGGTACCGGCAAAAAGGTCCTCATGGTGATCAATAAAGTGGACAAGGTAAGGGATAAGAAACTCCTGTTACCTCTCATAGACAAGGCCACCGGTATCTACCCATTTGCCGAGATCGTACCTATGTGCGCCCTCAAGGATAAAGACCTTGGCCATCTCGTGAAGACCATAAAGAAATACCTGCCGGAAGGCCCGTTCCTTTATCCCGAGGACGAACTGACTGACAAAGATAACCGCTTCTGCATACAGGAGATAATAAGGGAAAAGACCCTGCTTTTCACATACGAGGAGATACCTCATTCCGTAGCGGTGGTAGTGGACGAAATAGTTCCCTCCGAAGGCAAAAAACCCGTGAAGGTGTTCGCCACGATATTCGTGGAACGCGCCTCGCAGAAATCCATACTCGTGGGCAAAGAAGGCGCCATGATAAAAAAAATAGGACAGACCGCCCGGAAAGAGATAGGATCCCTTATATCCTCCCGCGTACATTTGGACCTGTGGGTCAAGGTAAAGGAAAAGTGGAAAAAAGACCCTAACAGTCTCAGGGAACTAGGTTATTCCTGACGATAAAAAGGCGCTTCAGGGTACTGAAGCGCCTTTTTCTATACATATGGATACGTCGTTATTATTCGACCACGCCAGGTTTCTGCAGTTCAGCGTCCACTTCTAGCTGTTCCCTGGATCCGCTCTGGTCGGCCTGTTCTGAGGACTCGACATGGGCCGCCATTTTGCTCTCGAGTTCTTTCTCTATGCTGGGGTTAGCGGAACCGATGGGCACCGAGACCGTACTCGTATATATGATACTTGTACCCGCGGACATGAGCCCGGTATCGTCGGACACCGTCTCCGGCATGGTAACGATCGCCGTTTCCACTTCCGCCGCTTCCGGAGCGTCTTCCATGTCGTCATCCAGCATGACCATCTCGCCCATCCTCTCCACGACGATCTCCTGGGGCAAAGTCACTTCTCCGGTCTCAGTATCAACATCGACCGACTGCGTCTGGTCGCCATAGGTAAAGGTAAGCGTCACCTTACCGTCATCCGTAAGCGAATAATCCGTGCATTCCAGCCCGCTATAGTAAGTGGTCCCCATCTCCGTGGCCGCGAATTTCCTGGCGTCATAATAAAGGTCGACCCCATCCGCGTTCTCGAGCCCCGCAAGATTGACCTTGGTCATGGTGTAAATATATGTTCCTTTCTCATAGTCGTACTTATAGGTATAGTTCATCCGGAAGTAGAACTCCAGACCGTTCGCCTTGGCGGTACAGCTACTGGTGGATGCGTAGATCATTACGATATCCTCGTTCGCTATACCCTTCTCTTCCATGTCCTCCTTTACGGCCGTGACCGGGGCCAATATCGAGCTTTCAATCCCCGGATCCATGGTCGCTATGTCGTATGCCCCGTCTATATACATGTAACTGTAGTCGCCCGTCTTTACCTTGACTTGCCAGAACACAAGGCCGTCAGAACGGTCATAAACGTCCTGGCTCGAATAGGAGATATTCTCGTCATAGATAAAGGTTATATCTTCCCCTGAGCAGTTCAAGAGGTCCTTTATCGCGTCCACATACTTACCCGGGAGATTACCCGCCTCATCCATCATACCCGCGTTCTTAAGCGTCCAGTTGTAGTATCCCGCGATATTAAGTGTCGCACCCACTTCAACCTTGAAATGCAGGTCATCGACCTTGCATTCCACCATGTAATTACCGTTCTCAAGCTGTACGATATCTATGAGCTCGATATAATCCTCTATCGGGTCCGGTGAATACCAATAGGCAGGTTCATCATCATCGGACACTATCCAGTCTATGGCCCTCCGCGCCTTTATGGCCATATCGGCCTCCAGGTCCTCTGCGTTCTTTACTACCCCTCCGGTCTCAGGCGACATAACGATGGATACCTCTTCACCATCGTTATCGAATGTGATGACCAGATCGCCGTCATCGTTGAAGGCATAAGACGTACATTCCAGGTTGACAGAAGACCCGTTATACAACAGGCCCTCAAGATATGTTTTGGCAGCCCGCAAAAGATCCGTGCCGGAAGCGCCTGTTATGGAATCTATCCTGGTCTCCGTCACTTCATCGGTATTATAGTCAATACTGAACGAATAGCCTATGACCAGTCCACCCGCCGCGACCTTCGTGTTATATCCGCTGGCCTGGTAGACCTTGACCTCGGATACATCCACGCCGAGCCTATCCGCGGCATCGTTCTTCGCGGCATTGATCGTGTTCACTAGCCGCGCGTTCACCGTAGCGTCGTGTTCGGACATGGAATACACACCGTCCAGATAGCATGTACCGTACCCTTCTACCACTATCCGGGCATCCCAATCCAGTGTGCCGTCCGTGACGTTCAGGAAAGATCCATGCGGCGGATCAATGGATACAAGGTTCGGGTCACAGTTCAGAAGTGCCGCAAGCTCCGCCCTCACGGTATCCTCATAAAAACCGGAAGTATCCCTTATCGTCTCGTCCACGCTGTAGAAGCTGAAACTATAGTCGTCCGCGCCCCTTATCTCTATGGTGAACTCGATGTCCCCGACATTGATGATAACGCCATAATTACCGTTATCAAGTTCCTCTATAAGGGAGATATTTATATAGTCTTCCATCTCAGCGTTTGACGAATAGCTTTCATCGGCATCGTAGACCAGGTAATCGACCTCGTCTTTCGCCCTTTTGGCCACTAAGGCCATGCCTATCGTATCGATCGCGATCTCTATGTCCGCGGCGTTCACCACGCCATCATCATTCATGTCAGCGTTCGCGAAGAACTCGAGCACCCGGCTCTTCATGTCGGGTTCGAAATTATCGAGGAGTTCTCCGTTGATCTTTATATCGTCCACCCACGCGTAATTATAATTGCCATAAGTAGAGGCGGTCCTGTCATACTCCCACCTTATCGTATGCGTCCCGGCCGCGACCGCCAAGACGACCTCATTCCAGTTGCTGGAAGAGGTATCGACCGTAGCCTCCAGGACACCGTCGATGTAGACATTGAGCTTATCGGTACTGTACCCGCTCTTTTTCCACATGAACGAAAGGTCTGAATCCTGGTCGAACGTTACGACCTTTTCCATGAACGAACTTTCTCCCGCCGCCACAGGCCCGGACTGGGCCGCGAAACCTCCCCACTCGGACGCCGTACCGTTCTGTGACACCCAATTGTCCGTACCAAACCCCTCAGGCAGCTCCAACTGCGAATTGCTGGGCCACTCCATATAATAGTTGTCGGTTATATAGTCCACATATGTCTGTATGATCTTGTAATCCGAATCATAGCTTACGATACCGTCACCGTCGAGATCGGCCTTGGCGAGCATATCGGTCGTGATCTTCCGGCTTGCCATGTAACTCGCGGTGTTTACCAGATAGACATCATCCCAGTCAATGTCCCCGTCCATATCCACGTCTCCCCTGGCGTAACCGCCTACTTCCTCTTCTATCCAGTCATAATGCTTATAGCCTGCGACATGGTTATAAAGCGCATAGTAGTCATTCGAGTTTATGGCCCCGTCCGGTTCTACCTGGTCCCCGCTGTACCCGCTGCCTGTTATATCGGCCCTGGCGATCATCCCGTCGGTTATGTTCGCCCTGTATGAGGAGCTGGCGTATATATCGTCGATGTACGCCACCAGGGTCTTATCCGTGTAATCAGTCTTTCCGTCCCCGTTTATATCGCCCTTTCCGCTGAAAGCGTCATTTATCATGTCTTCCGTTATCTCGACCGGCGCCGACACCAGGTTCTTCATGAAATACAGGTCGTCCGCGTCTATATCCCCGTCCTGATCGACATCCACAAGCTCTACCTGGCGCGTAGCTATATCCAGGCCCATGTTCTCCACTATCTCCGATGGTTTCGTGTAACCATCACCGCTGAGTTCCTCTATCTCCTTGCCGTCCGGCCCGAACACATGGGTGTAGACCACGCTCCCGTCCTCTATATCATAGGTCACGCGGTAATACTTCGAGCTGTAATATCCGTACGCGTTCTCCGACACAACGTACATGCTCGCGTATATCCTGTCGAGAATACCGTTCGAGTAATTCTCCGTAAGGGAACACGAGTACACCCAGTCACCGTTGGCGTCATAGCACGAAGAGTTCTCGCTATTGCTCGTGATGACACCGGCCGTATTATAGTAGGCCCTGTGTTCCTCATCGCGTTTTATCCCGGTATCCCAATCCACGTCACAAAGACGTTCCGTAACGCTCCTGAGCTTACCATCCGAACCCCACGAGACGTTCTTGGTGTTAGTGTATACAAGCGCGCCCTTATCGTCCCAGCGTGAATTTTCATATTGCTGGGATGTCTTGATACCGTTGCTGGCCCAGTTATCGTGTTTATAGAGGTGGGCCGTTCTTCTGCCGGATTCGTTATATGTGTCCTCGGAATACATAACATCCCGGTAGGAACTGCTTGAAGAGGTGGATATGGTCTCCCTCACGCGCTTTTTGTCCCGGCCGTTGTCGTATCTGGTCACACTGTTAAGATAAAGGTAAGTACATGCGCCCTGCTCGTCATATTCCGCCGTTCTTGAGTATTCCTTGACGACCACGCCATCGGCGTTCTTTTCCCTCTCGTAATTATTTTCATATATCACATCTCCGTTCTCGTTCCATTTCTTTTCTTCCTTCGACTCCACCACACGGCCATCGGAACCGGTATTGATATCCCTCCTGTAATAGCTTTTCTGGGAACGGTCCGGATAGTAGGTATATTCATATTCGGACAGGTAGGTGATGTTCCCGTTCTCATCCCCCCTCATGCTCTTGTTATAATTCTCGACCGTTACGCCATTTTCATGGACCACTCTCCTGCTCGCGCTCTCGGAACTTGTCCTGCCGTTCTCGTACAAGCTCCTGGAAGAGCTCTCGGTCACCACATGTTTTACATACTCCCCGGTCGTGCTATCATAAACAGACCTCTCGTATACATCATTGCTATACGAGCTCTTGAGCCGGCCGTTGGCCCAGTAATAATTGGTATAGCTGTCCAGGTACTGGGTCCTGCCGTCGTCATCATACCTGGCGTTGCAGTAATAGCTATATAGCGTTATTCCTTCGGCGCTCTTTCTGGTGGCTGTCCTGTATTCACTGGTCATGACGCCTTTTTCATTGTACCTGAGGTTCTCGTACCTGTCTTCCCGCTCTCCCGAATAGCTGTTGATATATATGCTCCGCAGGTTATAGAATTCCCTCTTACCGTTCGCGTAATTCTCATAATCGTACTGGTACAGATACGTGTATTGTCCCGTCTCGCTGTAATTGGCGTTCTTGTAACTTTCCGACATGGTCCTTCCGTCCTCGTCCCTGGTTATCTCCCTTGTATATTCGGAACTCATCCTGCCGCTCTCCTGGTAATAGCTGAAGGATTCGTCCGTTATGACCTTCCGCTCCTGATATTCCCCGTTACCGATATAGTAATCCTTGTAGCACATGGTCTTCTCCGACCAACTGGACATCGTCCCATCCGGGAAATACGCGCTTCTTACCTCTTTCGTCTCGACGACCTCGTCCCCTTCCTTCTTCTCCATCCTGCTGTAGCAAGAGGTCGGGAGATCGGTGTTATAATTGAAATATCTCAGCCATGTAGTGGCCTCCGTGGTTACGGTACCATCATACGCCGTGTATTCACGGCTGGACACGCCTTCCTGTTTATACCTGGTCCCGCTACTGTTATATGTGACCGTTACCTTGCAATCATATCCGGAACGCTCGAACGTGATCACCTCTTTATTGGTCCCTTCCCTTGTTATTGTCATGGTCGGCCAGGCGTTTACCGTTATCGATATGCATTTACCACTTGCGATATCCACCACATATTCCACTAGCCTCGTTTCCGTATACCCGTTATTGTCCAGGCTTACCCTGGCCGTTACAAGACGAGTGCCATCCTCCTGTTCCTTTATGGACAGTATGGATACCTCCTTGCATGCCTTTTTCTGGTAATCCTCACCCGGGTATATTTCCTCCATAAGGTCCAGGTTCCAATCACGCGCCTGGGCGTCGTCAGCGACGATCTTCTCAGCCTGGATATGGTCAGGGTCCGTCAATATTAT
Organism: Candidatus Omnitrophota bacterium; assembly: GCA_028715965.1. Taxonomy (NCBI): domain Bacteria; kingdom Pseudomonadati; phylum Candidatus Omnitrophota; species Candidatus Omnitrophota bacterium. Next base: position 8,690 of record JAQUQS010000009.1, read on the forward strand.
CTTCCCTGTAGCGATATCCACGCTCGCGGTGTATGTATTTCCTTCAGCGTCTTCCATCGTAAAAAGGATATCCCCGTGGTCCCCAAGCGAGTATGACACGACCTTAAGATCATATGAGCTTATATCATTTGATCTGCAGATGAAATCTTTCGCCGGCTGCAAAAGTTCAACATTATCGACCACGGCCATGGACAGTGAGTATGTTATATACTGCTGTCCTGATCGGTACGCATATTGGGCCGTATACGTAAGATATATGTCGTTGGCTACAGCCGTGACCTGGCTATAGGAGTATGCCTGTACGATCCTGACCTCCCCTTCCGTCACACCAAGGTTCAAGGCCACATCCGCCTTTACGGCGTTTATCCCATCAACCGTACGCTGTTCCATTCCGGCACTTTGCGTAGCGATATCATAGTCACCTGACAGGTATATATAACCTTTTTCGCTTATAACGGAAGCGTTCCAGCTTATCGTTCCCTCCGTTCTGTTATATAGAAAACCCCAATAACTCGGGTCCTCGATAACAACATCCTCGGCATCACAGTTCAACAACGCCGCGATCTCCGCCCTCACAAGCGCCTGATAATCAGCGCCGGTAAAAGAGACCTCCACGTTACTGACATACCAGCGTTTCCCGCCGTTATAAGAGTAACTGTACATATACAGCGTGAACTCTATGTCGTCGACCCCGACAAGCACTTTGTATTCCCCGTCCTCCTGCTTCTCCACTCCAATAAGCTTTATGTAGTCCTCGACCACTCCTCCGTCATAATACCAATTGTATTCGTTCTCGCTCTCATCATATACCATCCAGTCGACCTCTTCTTTGGCGGCCAGGACAGCGCCTGTCATATCCGCTATCTCCTCGAACGTATAAAGGAACTCTTCCCCATTGTACGTTATCCCTATCTCATCCGCCTCACCGTCCTCGTTGTAATGTACCGACCAGAGGAATACAGCGTCGAGGTCCGGTATTATCGCTTCTATGCCGGAAGCGTCCAGCACTTCCTGCCTGCGAGCACCATCCTCGTCGTCTATATCCCCGTCCATATCGTGATCCGCCAACACGCTCCGGCATTCCCCGTCATCACCGTAAAAAGCTTTATAGGAAGTATCTTTATATATGATATCTATTGAATCCACACTGAGGTCGTCGGCGAACTGGCAGTCCACTATCTCCACATTATCGAGATCGGGAATGAATTTTTCCATCTTTCCGAACGCTTCCGTGAAATTCACGCTGAAAGTATGCAGGTCTCCTATCTCCTCCGGCCTGTCTATCAGGATGTCCTGTCCCAGTCTTTTGGGATGGAACCCCTGCGGCATGGACGCCGGCAATGTAACGGTTATCTCTATGAGCCCGTCATCCCTTACGGAATAGACCAGCCCATATTCAAAGGATCTGCCCTCGGCGTCCTTTATGACCACCTTCATGGACGAAGGCACGGCGCTTCCCGGTCCATACGCCCCGTTAAAAGAATAGCTCATGCCCAGCTTACCGTTATCGTACAGGTATCCTGAACCCCGGGACACCATTATGTTCTTCGCGCGATCAAGGGTCTTATATTCATAGAACCCTGAAATTACCGTCCAGAGCTTGTCAGGATCATATCTGTAAACTGAGCGGCTTTCCGATATCACGACCCCGTTACTTATCGTCCTTGAACTACCTTCGGACAGTTCCAGGTTATGGGTCTTCTCATTGTATACTTCCCGGCTGCTGCCGGTGTATGTGTTGGACCCGGAAACGCTTTCATATGAATATACGGACTCTTTGGCGTACCCTCCCGCCGAATAGGTCATCTCCTGTCTGTACGAACTGGTCTTTACGCCGTTCCTGTAAGATTCGGACAGAGAGACATAACTGGTGGGGTATTTGCCTTCACTGTCATATTTCCTGCTCCACGTCATTGTGCTCCTGTATTCGGTCGTGCCGTATTTTGTGATACTGTAAGTCCTGCCTTTTTCTTCCGTCCTCTGACCGCTCTTGCTGAGAAGCGTGACCGCCTTGAGGTCGTAGATATAGGAATAATAGCTTGTTTTTGTCTCCCTATGGTTCGTTCTCAACTCTCTTCCGGGGGTGACCGTGATCTTCTGTCCGTTATATGCGCTATCGGGGGCATATGTCAGGCTATTGACCTTCAACGTTTTCGCGTCGACTATATATTCGACCGTTTCCTCATAAGAATACGTGTACCCGTTCTCACCGTAATAATCAATATACCAGGGATCGCGTGAAGTACGGGAAAAGGTCAAGACCGCGTTGACCTTATACTTTCCCCCGCCTAGATCCACCACCTCTTTAACGCTCCCGCCTGTGCATGTTGTCGGGGAATAGGATGTACTGCCGTAGCTATCGAAATTCCAATCCCTTTTTAGCGCGTCCTTAAGCGCTATTTTTATCGCGACCTTATTCCCGGAAATAGGTAATATCGATATCCCCTTCAAGGGCAACAACTCATCATCGGGATCGATCGCAACCGCGCTCCCGACCGTCTGCGCCAACAGGGTTCCCGTAAAAAAGGTCACCAGCAGAGCTACCAGCAGAAAACATTTTGAGATCTTCATTTTTGCCCCCTATTTTTATCTTTTTAAAACTTTTTACTTACCTGTGAAAATCATGCTTTTCTTGACTTTAACATACACTTATAAATATACCCTATCGTTCCGGATATTCAAAATGTATATATCCAGCTTTTTTGTAGACTAACGATTTGGTGGGTTCCTCTTGTATTTTTTACAGCCTGTAACCCCTATTTGATAGTAATTTCGAGCGATCAGAGGTCAAAACCGAGCCTGGAAAGGTCTCTTTTTAAGGTAGGCGCGTCCACGAACACAAATGCTTTTATACCCATAACCCTTGCGGCGGCGATAAGGTCTTCCCTATCATCCGTATAGAACGAATCCCTGGGCTTACTGCCGGCGACCCTCAAGGCTTCGGTGAACATGGCGTGATGTGGTTTCAGTTTGCCGACCTTGTACGACAGGACATATCCATCGAACATGTTCAGCACCGGATAAGTGACTTTTATGTATTCGAAATGGGCTTCGTTCGTATCCGACACCAGCACAAGCTTAACATCCGGGTACGCGCTTCTTATCCCCCGGATCACATCCTCCGTTCCCGGCTCAGGAGAGAATATACCGTTCCATATTCCATAGAACTCACCGAACTTGACGTCCATCCTGAAACGCCTCCGTGTACGGGCAAAGAACTGGGACGAAGAGATCTTGCCCTCGGCATATGACTTCACCTCGCGCGATGTCCGGAAATATTCCAGGATATCCCCGGGTTTGAATTTCGCGTGGCGCGAATATCCCTCCTCGAGCTTATCCTCATGCACCTTGACAATGACGTTGCCCAGATCGAAGAATATGACGCCAGGCCTTTCTTTACCCATATGTCAGCAGAACCTTTCCTTGAACGCTTTTATACCATTAGCCACGAGTTCCGCGCTTCCGGCGTACTCTATCCTGCTTACGGCTTCTTCGGGCCAGAACCATTCCGCTTTCTCGACCTCACCCTTTTGCGGTACGAGTTTCTGCCGCGCGGAAGACCTGACGAGATAGATATCCACCACCTTATGCACTTTCTCCCCCCGCAGGATATAGTGATATTCCTGCCTGCCGATAAAGGTCTCAATAGTTATATCCTCCAGGCCGGTCTCTTCCTTTATTTCCCTCAAAGCGGCGGTTTCCGGCGTCTCTCCTTTTTCAAGATGTCCCTTGGGCCATGTCCATCGACCGTAGCGATCCTTTATGAGAAGCACCCGGGGGCGCCCTCTCTCCTTTTTTATGACCACTCCGCCAGCGGCAAAATGTTCTTTCACGATATTCTCCTCCTGGTTAGCCAGGAACGTTTCAAAGGTCGATAATGTCCATCTCGGCGCCAGCGCCGTACGACATCTCGTCTCCGGGGTCGTCGTTGAACCCGGTCAGGGCCGTCTCGACCTCCCAGACCTCATATTCCCCGGGGCTAAGCTCTTCCAGGAATCTTGAATGCCTGGATATTACGGTACCCATCTGGTGGTCATACCTTGTCACCGGGTGCAGGAGATAAAGATATTTCCTGGCCCTGGTCACGGCCACATAGAAGAGCCGTCGTTCTTCTTCCATTTCAGGATCTTCCTGCATGGCCTTTGGATGCGGGAACTGTCCTTCGCAAAGACCGATTATGAACACAGCGTCCCATTCAAGACCTTTTGCCTGGTGCACGGTGGAAAGGACAAGATGTTCATCCTCTTCTTTAGCCCCCAGTACGGTCTCCCCCCTGAAACTTTCCCTGAGCGTCATATCGTTAAGGAAATCCTTGAGCTCGGAATACTCGTGGGAAAAATTTATAAGCTCATGAATATCGTCCAACCGGTCCTTGGCGTTCTCGAAATTCGTCATAAGGTGGTCCTCGTAGCCGGAAGAGAGCACTTTGTCGATAAGCTCCCCGGGCGCGATCGCCAAAGTCGCCGGGTCAGTGGCCACCTTCATTATCCTGCGGAACTTCTCGTAGCCTTTTACGGCCTTAGGCGGGACTACCCTGGATATGTCCTCGCTGCGGACAAAAGCCATAATGTCCCTGCCGGAGGACATGAAGTGGCTGTATATCTTTTCGGCGTATCCCGGTCCTATCCCGGGACACATGGTAAGCGTCCTCATCCAGGCTATCTCGTCAAGAGGGTTGGCCACCATTTTCAGGTACGCCAGCACATCCTTGATATGCGCCTGCTCGAAGAACCTTATCCCGCCACGGACTATATAAGGTATGCCTCTTTTGACGAGCTCCATTTCAAGCTCCGCGGACTGGTAGTGCGCCCTGAAAAGTACCGCCATATCACGCATCTCCACGCCTTCTTCCCTCATCTCGAGCACTCTTTGCGCCAGGAAAGAGGCCTGTGCGTACAGGTCCTTGGCTTCGACCAGGACCGGTTTTTCCAGCGACGGGTTCACCGCCTTGAGCGTTTTTTCGAACTGCCTGGTATTATTGAGGAGCGAATCGTTCGCCAGCTCCAGTATCTCCGGAGTAGACCTGTAGTTTATCTCCAGCTTATAGACCTTGGCGTCCTTATATCTGGACGGGAACTCCAGGATGTTGTCCACCCGCGCTCCCCTGAACGAGTAAATGGATTGCGCGTCGTCCCCCACCACCAGGAGGTTTCGGTACTTCTCCCCAAGTATATCGATTATCGAGGCCTGCAGGATGTTCGTATCCTGGTACTCGTCGACCATTATGTAACGGAACTGGTTGGTGAACCTTTCCCGCGCGGACGGTACGGTCTCCAATAACTGCCGCCACTTTATCAGGAGATCATCATAATCCATATTATTGGAACTTTTCTTCTTTTTCTCATAAAGGGCCATTATGCCCTCTATTTCGCCAGCGAACCGCTCGAAATAAGAGTACCTCTGTTCCAGTACTTTCTTTATGGTCTTACCCGTGTTGAGCGACAGGCTTATTATGGACTGTACCACTGAAGGCTTGGGGAACTTTTCTTCCTTGGCCTTTGTGCCGATGGCCTTCATGCACGCCTTGATAAGGTCTTTTGAATCGTCCTGGTCGAGTATGCCGAAATCCCTGCCGAAACCTATATGTTCGGCGTACATGCGAAGCGTCCTGTTACCTATATGGTGGAAAGTCCCGCTCCACAGGCCCTTAGGCTCGTACTTGAGGAGCATCTCCGTGCGATTCCTCATCTCACGCGCGGCCTTGTTAGTGAATGTCATGAGGAGGATATTCCTGGGGTCGACCTTTCTCTCCAGAAGATACGCCAGCCGGTATATCAGGGTACGCGTTTTACCGCTCCCGGCCCCGGCAAGCACTAGGCACGGTCCTTCCGCCGCGGTAACCACCTCATACTGCTCGGGATTAAGGTTGCCCTTGAAATCTATATGTGATTCTACGTTCCCGGAAGGATCGTGAAGTATGTATTTTTTCATATCGCGCCATTATATCCCATGCTGCCGGTAAAATCAAACGTGCCGTCATCCTGCCGGTCTATACCCTTGGCCTACCGTAGGGTACTTTCCAGATCTCGTCCGCGTAGTTCGCGATCGTCCTGTCACTTGAGAACCTTCCGGAATTCGCGGTGTTCAATATGGACCTTTTAGTCCACTCTTCCTTGTCGAGGAAAGCGGCCGATACCCTCTCCTGGGTAGCTATGTAATCCGCGAAATCGGCGCACACCTTGAACTTATCCTGCAGCGCGAGCGAGTCAACGAGCGGCTTAAACACACCCGGCTCGAACTGGGAGAAGAAATCCTCCTGTATGAGCTTCATCACTTCAGCGAGATGAGGGTCTTTCCTGATATAGTCCCTGGGGTCATATCCTCCGGCTTCGAGGCTTTGCACTTCATGGGCCTTAAGGCCGAATATGAAGATATTCTCGGGTCCTACCTCTTCGGCTATTTCCACGTTAGCGCCATCCAGGGTACCAATGGTCACGGCGCCGTTGAGCATGAACTTCATGTTGCCCGTACCCGAAGCTTCGGTCCCGGCGGTGGAGATCTGCTCGGAAAGGTCGCTGGCGGGGAATATCTTTTCCGCGAGGGACACCCTGTAATTCTCCAGGAATACCACCCGGAGCTTATCCTTGGTCTCAGGGTCATTATTGATGACATTGGCGATGTTATTGATGAACTTTATCACCAGCTTGGCCATCAGGTACCCCGGGGCGGCCTTGCCGCCTATGATAGCCGTGCGGGGCACGATGTCCCGGTCCCCGTTCTTTATCTTGAGATACGCGGATATGAGGTACAGCGCGAACAACGTCTGCCTTTTGTACTCATGTATGCGTTTGACCTGTACATCCACCATGGAGTCCGGGTCTATCACCAGGCCCGTCCTGGTCTTCACATACCCGGCCAGTTCCTTCTTGTTCTCGAGTTTTGCCTTGCGCCATTTCTTGCGAAAAGCGGCGTCATCGGCGAACGGTATGAGCTTCTTCATCTGCGAAAGGTCCTGGCACCAGTCGTCCCCTATGGTCTCCGTCACAAGGTCCGTCAGGCGCGTGTTAGCTTTTTTCAGCCATCTTCTCTGCGTTATGCCGTTCGTCTTGGCGTTGAACTTGTCCGGCCAGAAATCGTAAAAGTCGGCGAAAAGACGCGTCTTCAATAGTTCCGTGTGGAGTTTGGAGACGCCGTTCACGGAATGGCTCCCGACCACGGAAAGATTGCTCATCCTTACCTTTTTGTCAGGGCCTTCTTCTATAAGCGACATCCTCCTCAGTTTGTCCTTATCGTGCGGGTACCTGCTGGCCACTTCCTGCATGAAACGCATGTTTATCTCGTATATGATGTCGAGGTGCCTGGGCAGGAGTTTGCCGAAAAGGGAGATAGGCCATGTTTCCAGGGCCTCCGGCATTATCGTGTGGTTCGTATAAGCGAAAGTGCGCGTGGTTATCCCCCAGGCCGTATCCCAGTCCAGCTCTTCTTCGTCCAGGAATATCCTCATGAGCTCCACTATGGATACCGCCGGATGCGTGTCGTTCAGCTGTATGGCTACCTTGTCGGGGAACGTACTGAAATCCTTGTTCTCCACCTTGAAGCGGCGGATTATGTCGTATATGGACGCCGACGTGAAGAAATACTCCTGTTTCAGCCTGAGCTCCATGCCTTTATAGACGTTATCACTGGGATACAGCACTCTAGATATGTTCTCGGAGAAGATCTTCTGTTCGAGCGCTTTCATGTAATCGCCGTCATTGAAATACTCAAGGTCGAACTCTTCGGTACTGCGGGCCGACCACAGCCTCAGGTTGTTCACGACACCGTTCTTGTATCCCGATACAGGCGTATCGTACGCCATGGCCAGTACGTCCTTGGTATCCACCCAGTCAACCACGAACCGGCCGCTCTTGTCCACCCGTTTCACCGTTTTACCATAGAACTTGACCTTTATGGTATACTCGGGCCTTTCAAATTCCCAGGGATTGCCCAGGCGTAGCCACTCGTCGGGATACTCGACCTGCCATCCTTTTATTATCTTCTGGTTGAATATCCCGTAGTCATATCTTATCCCGTAGCCGGTAGCGGCTATGCCGAGCGTAGCCATGGAATCCAGAAAACACGCCGCGAGCCTTCCCAGGCCACCGTTCCCCAAACCAGCGTCCAGCTCCTTGTCCCGCAGGTCTTCCAGGTCATAACCGAGTTCCGAGAGTGCTTCCGTCGTGGTATTCTCCAGTCCAAGGTTCATTATGTTATTGCCTAATAGCCGTCCAAGCAGGAATTCGAGCGAGAGATAATAAACGCGTTTACAGTTCTCGGCGTGGTAAAGTTGCTGTGTAAGTATCCATTTCTCGATTATCCGGTCTCGTATGGCTATCGCGAGCGACTTGAAATTGTCATAATCCGTGGCGGTATAGATATCTTTCGCGAGCGCGTACCGCCTGTTATGCATAAAAGCCTCTTTAAGGTCCTCCGTATCGGCTTTCACGATCTTCTGGGTATCTTTCTTCTCTATCATATGCCCGCCCTTCCCTGCTTTGCCCGATCGCACGGCCCGTGCTTGCTTTAAAACTTGGATACACTGTTATTATAATTGCTGCTATTTACTATAGCAAGACAATAGCGAGAGTTCATCTGGATATCATCTTGATGAACTCTTCCTCGCTGAGGACTTTCACTCCGATCTTTTTCGCTTTATCGAGTTTCGACCCGGCCTTTTCCCCGGCCACCAGTATATCCGTACCCGGCCCGACGCTGGAAGAGGCCTGCCCTCCCATCGACTCCACTAGTTTTTCCGCTTCGGTCCGGGACATGGCGCTCATCGTACCGGTGAACACTACCTTCTTTCCTGAGAACACGCCGTCCTTCTTTTTCTCCACCGCTTTTATCCTGACGCCGGTTTTCTGTATCTTCCCCACCGCGGCGATATTATGTTTTTCGGAGAACCATTCGACGATACTTTCGGCTATTTCCGGCCCTATCTCGTTTATTTCCACCAGCTCCTCTTTCGTCGCCGCCATTATCCTGTCCAGCGTACCGAACTTATCGGCGATAAGCTTCGCGATATGTTTCCCGACGTTCTTTATCCCTAGCCCATAAAGGAACCTGTCGAGGGTAATATCCTTACTTTTCTCTATAGCGCCAAGGATGTTCGCCATCTTCCTGTCCTTGAACCCCTCGAGCGCGGAAAGGTCCTCACGCTTGATATCGTAAAGTGACGCGATCCCGGTTATGATATCCCTGTCATAAAGAAGCGCCACCGTTTTTTCCGAAAGTCCCTCTATGTCCGCGGCGTCCTTCGACGCGTAATGCGTTATGGCTTCTTTCGCCTGAGCGGGGCATGACAGGCCGTTCGGGCACCTGTAAAATACATCCTCTTTTTCTATGTGGCCGCCGCAGCTCGGACATTTGGACGGCATACGGAAATCCTTCTCCTTACCGGTCCTCTTCTCCTTGAGCACTCCTGATATGTACGGGATAACGTCCCCGGCGCGTTCCACCTTCACATAGTCTCCTATCTTCACCCCGAGCCGCTCGATCTGGTCCATATTATGGAGCGTCGCGCGTGACACGGTGACCCCTCCCACTTCGACCGGGTTAAGGAGCGCGAGCGGCGTGAGCGTTCCCGTACGCCCGACCTGTACAATAATATTCTCGACCCGCGTGATCTCTTTTCTCGGTTTGAATTTATATGCTACGGCCCATTTCGGGTTGTTGGTCCTCATGCCCAGCTTTTCCTGGAGCCGTATGTCGTCCACCTTGATAACAACACCGTCTATCTCATAGTCCATCCGCTCCCTTTTTTCCTCCATCCGGTGATGATAGGAAATGGCTTCCCGTATATCCGCGCAGTGTTCTATATCGGGAGCTTCTCCGAATCCCAGCGCCGTCAGCCTTTTCAGCGCCTCTTTCTGCGTCCCGGGCATCCCGTCCGAAATATCCATGATCTGGTACACATAAACATGAAGTTTCCTCGCGGCCGTTACCTCCGGGTCCAGCTGCCGCATGGAACCCGCTACGACGTTCCGCGGATTGGCGAACATGTCTCGTCCTTTTTCCGCCTGCTTTCTGTTAAGCTCCTGGAAGTCGCTGATGTGCATCATGACCTCTCCGCGCACGGATAAAAGATCGGGCACGTTCTTTCCCTTTAGTTTCTTCGGTACGTTCGATATGGTCCTTACATTGAGCGTCACGTCCTCACCGATGAAACCGTCACCCCTGGTGACGCCGCGCGCGAGCTCCCCTTTTTCATACACGAGCTCAATGCTCATACCGTCAAATTTGGGTTCGCACACGTATCCGGACATATGCCCGGCTTCTTTCTCGCAAGTCCAGTCGAAACGCGTAGCCCCGTCCTCGGCATTCACGCTCTCCAGGCTGAGCATAGGCACGATATGCCGCACCTTTTTAAGTTTGTCCGTAACGGGGGCCCCGACCGTACGCGTAGGGGAATCCTGCGTGGCGTATTCGGGATGCCCCTTTTCCAGTTCCTTGAGCTCCGCCATGAGGCCGTCATACGCCGAGTCCGATATGCTCGGAGCGCCTTCCGTATAATAAAGCCGGTTATGTTCGAGTATCTCTTTTTTCAGCCGCTCTATTCTTTTTTTTATGTTCTCTGCCATCCGTCTCAGCTTCTCCGTCCCCTGATCTTCTTGATGAGCGCGTCATACCCATGCGTGTTCAGCACATCTTTTTTCTCCAGCCAGCCCCTGCGGGCCGTCACGACCCCGTAGAACATGAGATCCATCTGGGCCACGCTGTGGGCGTCCGTGTTTATAGCCACTCCCGCGCCCAGTTCCTTTGCCCTCATCGAGTTCACATCGTTCAGGTCTATCCTCTCACCATGCGTGTTTATCTCAAGGAAGACCCCCGCTTCAGCGGCCTTGCTGAAGACCCTGTCCATGTCCGCCTCTAGGCCCTTCCTTGTCGATATCAGCCTACCGGATGGATGGGCCAGGATATTGACGTACGGGTTGTCGAGGCATCTCAATATGCGCTCCGTCTGTTTTTCCCTGTCGAGCGAGAAGTTCGAGTGTATGGCCGCCACAACAAGGTCCAGCTCCTTGAGCGCGTAGTCCTCCAGGTCAAGCGTACCGTCCGCCAGGATATCCACTTCCACACCAGCCAGTATCTTAAGCCCTTTTACGGAACGGGCGACCTTTCTTATCCTGTCGGCGTGGGCAAGTATCTCTTTCTCGTCCATCCCTTTCGCTATCCTTATGAGCTTGGAATGGTCCGTTATGGCGATATACTCATAGCCCTTGTCCTTCGCCGCTTCAGCCAGCTCCTTTATGGTAGCGGTGCCGTCGGTCGCGTTGGTATGTAGATGCAGGTCCCCTTTTAAATCGTCCAGTTCCACCAGACGCGAAGGCAGGGTCCCGGAAAGAGCCGCCTCTATCTCTCCTCTGTTCTCGCGCATTTCCGGCGGGATAAATCCAAGTCCCAGCTCTTTGTAAACTTCTCTCTCGGTGCCTCCGGCCGCAAAGACCTCTTTCCCGTTCCGGGTCACCTTGAAAACACCGTATTCGCTCAGCTTATATCCTTTGTTCTTTGCTATATGCCTCAACTTGACGTTGTGTTCCTTGGAACCCGTAAAATACTGGAGCGCCGCTCCATAAGAGTTCTTGTCCACAACCCTGAGATCTATCTGCGGCCCCCCCTTGAGCGATACGCTGGATTTTGTCGCGCCTTTCGCCACGATCGATCCAACTCCGGGAAAACCCGTGAAATGTTCCATCGCTTTTTCGGGGTCACTTACGGTAGCGAGTATATCTATATCCCCTATGGTCTCCCTTCCCCGCCTCAGGCTTCCGGCGATATCGGTCTTCCTGAAAAGCCCGCGTGGTTTTTCAAGATATTCGATCATGGCCCTGGCGTACGCGTAAGCCTCCGGCAATAGAAGCCTGCCCTGTTTTTTCCTGTAATGCTCAATGGACTCGAGTATCTTGGCCTCGGTCTTGTCCCCCATCCCCGGCAGCTCGGCTACACGGCCCGACTTACAGGCCTTTTCCAGGTCGTCCACATTATTGATGCCGAGCTCTTTTCGCAATTTGGATAATTTCTTCGGCCCGAGACCGGACAGGTTCAAGAGGTCAAGAAAGCCCGGCTCGAACTCGGACATGAGCTCATCGTAATACGCGAGACCCCCCGTTCCCAGCATTTCAATTATCTTCGCCTTGAGGTCCTTGCCTATACCCTCGATCCCATCCAGGGAACCCGGGTCTCCGGCGTAAAGGTCCGACAATTGACGGGCAAGTTCACTTATATTGCGCGCCGCCGTCCGGTACGCCCGAATCTTGAAGACATTGTCCCCTCTTATCTCAAGCGCGTCGGCTATCCTGAAAAATATTTCGGCTATCTGTTCATTGTTCATATTTATCGCCCGCTGGCGGAATGGTCCCTTCGGAGCCCTCCAGATCGTTCCCCTGGCACATAAGGGCTTCAGCCAGACCCGCGTCATCTATAAGCCCCATTTCCTTCATCACCTCTCCCAGCATTATCCCCCTCTTCCAGTGAGTCTTGAGGGCGCTGTCAAGCTGCTCTACCGTCACGATGTTCTTCTCGATAAGTATCTGCCCGAGCGGCTTATAACTCTTCACGATGGATTCGTCATTACTGAAAAGCCTGACCGTGAGATGGTCGCCTTTTTCCATTATCCTGCGATCGGCCATATACTTGCTTCCCTTTATGGCCTTGAGATATTGTTTAACCTCGGCGATACGTTCGTTCATCTCAATGATGCTGTTGAGCTCAAGCGGCCCGTTCTTTATAACGAACGCCACGGTAACGCTCATGATAGGTATCCTTCTTATCTTCCTGGCCCTGTCCTTCGCCTGTATATACCCTTTCCTGCGGTCCGCCGGCGCGTAATGGAAAGGCACGATGGTATCGAACATGCATATGAAATTCTGGCATATGGCATTATACTTCTCAGGCGTGGTTATCATGACGAAATCATCGCCCCCTATATGCCCCACGAAATCGGACTTGTTCCCGTGGTTCCTGACCGACACGCTCAGCATATACGCCGTCTGCATGATCACGCGGTCACCCTTGAGGTACCCGTATTTATCATTGAACGACTTGAAATTGTCTATGTCCACATGGCCGGCGACAAAAGGTGTCCCGTTCTTTATTCTTTCGTTCAACATCTCCTCTATTACTATCCCCCCGGGAAGACCCGTAAGCGGACTCGCGTAAAAACTCTGTTGTGATCTTTTTATCGCTATATCCATCCGCACTTTAAGTTCCACCGGATCAGGCGGCGAGAGTATGTAGTCGTCAAGACCCTGGACGGTTTCGAACCCGCCCGCGGTAAGCACCGCTTTATTCATGAGCGCCATCACGGGAATATGGACAGTGGCGAAATCACGTTTAAGCTCAGCGCATATATCCGCGTAAGCGGCACCGGGCGCGCTCATGTCGATAAGTATCATGTCAGGGGAACATCTTGTTATCCTGGATAGTTCGGGGACGCCGGTGATATCGTACTCGACATCATATCCCGGCGTATTATCAAGACAGGCCCGCAGGACCGCGTTGATATTGTCGGCCCCGCCTATAACGAGTATCCTGCGTGTCTTTTTCATATGGCCTCTGGACGGAAAGCGGACGGACCCTGTCAAATGATCAGTTTATCCTCGCTTATCCCGAGGCATTTTCTTATTGTAGCTTTGACAACGTCCACATCGAACGGTTTGGGTATATAGGCGTACGCCCCTAGCTCCTTGCATTTAGTCGCGTTATCATAATCACCATGGGCTGTCATTATTATGATCTTAATATCGCTGATCTCTTTTCTTACCCTTATAAGGAACTCAATGCCGTCCATATCCGGCATGACGAGGTCAAGAAGCACGCAATCAGGCTTCTCCTTGATCACGCGCTCAAGGGCTATCACGGAACTCGTTTCGCAGATTATCTCGTACCCCTCGTTCTCGAATACATACGCCAAGAGGTCACACACGTTCTTCTGATCATCGACCACCATGATTTTCGGCATTTTTCCCCCTTTCCATGTATATCATATACGATTCCTGTAAATAAAGCAAAAGGAAATCCATCCTTCGGCCACCCCACCCCATAGCCCGCGCCGGGGATCAGAAATATATTCATTTTACATCAAATATATATTGATTTTTAATAAATAAGGTGCTATGCTGTCCGAATGGAACCGTCTTTATTGATAAAAAAATGCCTGGAAAAAGACCAGAACGCCTGGGATCATTTCATAAAGAGCTACACCCCGATCGTAAGAAAAGGCATCATCCGGCGTCTGAAGGATTACGGGATAAGACCGGCACATGACCACGTGAACGACATAGTACAGGAGGTTTTCCTGTATCTCTGGGAAAAAGATAAATTATCGCAATTAAGGCATATTGAGGCACTCAGGTCATGGCTGTCGATAATAGCGTTCAATACCGCGTCGAACTATTGCAAAAAAGTCTTTTTCAGGGAAAGGTCAGCGCAGGCGCGTTCCCTTGAAGAACGACCGGACGGCGACCTGGGCCTGTGTCTTCTGGATATAATACCTGATCCCCGGGAATGTCCGGATCAAAAAACGGAACTCGCGGACCTGCGCGCGCGGCTCCGCGAAAAACTAAGCGATATGCCGCCGAGAACGCGGCTCGCGCTCACTTTCTCTCTTTTAGACGGCCTTTCCCAAAAGGAGATCGCCTCCATCATGAACCTTCCACGCGGCACTATCTCAGCCATGATATGCAGGGGCAGGCGTGTTCTATCGGAAAAAATATGCGATCACCCTTAAAAAAACTTGCAGCAATCCATCGCCTGCTCTTGTCTTAATATAAAAGGGGGCGCCATGCGAAATTGTCCATCAGAACAGGAACTCGGCGAATACATCGCTGGCATATACCGGAACAACAAAGCCGGGGAAAGGATAGAAACACACCTTTGTGAGTGCCAGGATTGCCGCGCCGCGGTCATAGCCGCGCATAGAACATGCCGCGAACGCGGGACACGCCGGATACTTGTAGGCGTTACGGGATATCTTAGCGGCAAAAAGTATCTATTGTCCGCCATGCTCGCTCTATTTTTTTCTTTCACTGTAAGGCGTTATTTTTTTCAATTCCTGGGCATCTCCATGATACTGTGGCTCAAGGTCATCCTGGACTCTCGAGCCGCCAGGTTCATGCTTATGGTAAAAAAGACATGTGGGGACGAACGAGATGGACATCCCCGCGGGAACACGATACGGGAGGACAATGGCACTGGAAAGGACCAATAGAAATATCGGCATGCTGGGAGAACAGATGGCCGCGCGTTTCATGAGGGCGCGCGGGTTCCGGATAATCGAACGGAATTCACGCACGCCGTTCGGGGAGATCGATATCATATGCGTAAAGAACGACCTGCTTGTGTTCGTCGAGGTAAAGACACGCATATCAGAAAAATACGGCGCGCCCGCCTTCGCGATAAACAGGTATAAGGCCAGGAAACTCGTGGAGAACTGCAGCTATTACATGGCCGCCCATAGGCATCTGCCCCGTTCCCCGCGGATAGACGTCATCACCGTTAACCTTGACCATAGAGGCGGGTTCAAGATACTACGCCATATCATAAACGCTATTCATGACACTAGGGAGGGATAAAATGCTTTCTAAGACCAGATCCGCGTGCAATACAGGCGTCGAGGCCTGCGCGGTGGACGTTGAAGTGGACATCTCAGGTGGCCTGCCCTGCTTTACAGTGGTCGGCCTGCCAGATACCGCGATAAAAGAAAGCCGCGACAGGATACGCTCAGCGATCAGGAACTCCGGATTCCATTTCCCGTCGACAAGAGTAACGGTCAACCTGTCCCCGGCAGACACCAAAAAAGAAGGGGCCGGGCTGGACCTGCCGATAGCCATCGGGGTGCTCGCCTGCGAGGATATCGTGGACGTGGCCTGTCTGGAAGGAACAGCTTTCGTCGGGGAGCTTTCCCTCAACGGCAGGTTAAAACCGTTACGCGGGGCCCTTTCGGCCGCGCTGGCGCTAAAGGACAGGTGCAAAGCCATAATACTCCCCGCGGCTAACGCCGAGGAGGCCTCGCACATAAAAGGAGTGGAGATCTATGGCGCGCGCGGTCTGAGGGAGGTCATAGACCACCTGAAAGGGCTCGACCTGATAACACCCGCGGAACCCGTACGGGAAGACGCGTCCGCCGCAAGCAATACCTATCCTGATATGCGCGACGTAAAAGGCCAGGAACATGTGAAACGCGCGCTTGAGGTCGCCGCGTCGGGTGGACATAATATACTAATGATCGGGCCACCCGGTTCCGGGAAAAGCATGCTGGCTAAAAGATTTCCCGGTATTCTCCCGGACCTTTCCCATGATGAACGTCTTGAGGCCACGAACATCCACAGTATATCGGGCCTGTTGAAAAACGGTTCCTTGATCAGGGAGCGTCCTTTCCGCTCGCCGCATCACACTATCTCTTATGCCGCGATGGTCGGTGGCGGTACCAGCCCCATGCCGGGAGAGATAACGCTCTCCCACCACGGGGTGCTCTTCCTGGATGAATTCCCGGAGTTCAGGAGGGACGTCCTTGAGACATTGCGACAACCTATGGAAACCGGTGAGGTGACCATAACACGGGTACAGAGGTCCAGCACTTATCCTTCAAGGTTCCTCCTGATAGCCGCGATGAACCCGTGTCCATGCGGATATTTTACCGACCCGCGCAAACAGTGTCACTGCAGCGCGCACCAGATACAAAAATACCTGTCCAAGATATCAGGGCCCCTTCTGGACCGTATCGACATACATGTCGAGGTCCCCCGGCTCTCCTACGAGAACCTTTCCGGACGCAGGACGGGAGAAAGCTCTACGAACATAAAAGAACGTGTACTTGCCGCGAGGAACATACAAAGTTCAAGGTTTGGACCGGAACGCGTTAACGCGAATATGGGGCCAAAAGACATTGAAACGTATTGCAAAATATCGGATGAAGCGGAGAAATTGCTCAAAACAGCTATACTTGAACTGGGCATAAGTGCACGAGCCTATCACAAGATCTTGAAAATATCTCTAACTATTGCTGATATGGATAGTTCTGATATTGTTACTACCCAGCATATTTCAGAAGCCATCGGATATAGAACACTTGACCGGGGCATATGGCATTGAACCAAGGTTAGTCCAAAAAAAAGCATGGTTTTCTAGCTTTCCTTTATGATTACATCGGGTAAACTTTAACTAGAGCAATGTGTAGTTATGCGCGTGAGATTGCGGACAAGATAAATGCGCCATAGACCTGGAGGATAAAAATGAAAAAACTCACTTTATTTATCACATTATCCATCATATCCCTCCTCTTCCTGCATTTTTCGGGCGACACATCTTCATTCGCTGACGATTGGTATGAAGCGGAAGAAGCGAGTTCCTTCGATTATACCGCGGTGGCCGGCATAAAATCCGCGTCTGCCGAAAAGAATGAAAAAACATCATCCCTTACCCCCGTGTTCTCAAAGAATGAACTGGCGGACGTTACTGCCAGCACGAACAATATGCAGGCCGTAAAAACCGAGTTCCAGACAGCAATGACATTTTCCTCCCTATCATCCGATAGCCGTATAAATACGAACGACAGTTATACCTCCCCTGACACCATACAAGGGGTTAATACCGGTTCCGATACTTTCTCGGCCATCCCGATCTCATATCAGTTCGACGAGAATGTTGTAGCCGCTGTAGGGGGCATGCCGCCACCGGATGATGATACGGATACCGGCGACCAGGGCGACGACCCCGGTCCCACTCCACCGCCAGTGGCTTCGTTCATTTGAGCTAAGGCAAGGACAAGAAAGGCATATCATGAAGATAACCGTTTCCTTATGCTTGATAGTATTTCTCGGTTTCATCTTTTTGCCTGTATTCGGCATGTACAGGATGGAGTCTTTCGCCGACGACTGGTATGAATCCGAGGAATCGACCTCTTTTGATTATGCCGCTCTTGCCGGCATCAAGAACGTCGTTGACGAACAAAAGAACAGTACGACCGCGTCCTTCACTCCCAAGGTCGCAAATAAGGGCGAACTGGATGTCGCCAGCAACAATGTCCTGTTCGAAAAAGAGGAAAGGATGGCCCTTACGGCCTCCCAGAACCTGCATACCCAGATGGAGTATGCTCAGGGGACCAAGGCCATGGGCATTTCTCCGTCATCTGACGTCAACACCGCGACCATAGCCATCAAGCTGGATCCGGGAGGCTACAACGATGGAATGGAAGGAGCGGAAGCAGGCGAAGATCCGATAGGAGTAGGTACAGGTTCCCCTCCTCCTGCCGGTATCTAACAACACGCGCGCCGGAAAGGACACGAAAAGATGAAGACTATATTTTTCATATGTCTGGCCTTATTTCTGGTGGTCATGTGCGCGAGTATCCCCGCTTCCCTTGCCGACGACTGGTATGAATCGGAAGAAGCCACCAGTTACAGCTCATTGAACGACCATATGATCGCCGCAAGCTGTGAATCCCTATCCCCTTCAAATAATAACGCCGTAAAAGCGTTCGTACCAGAAACCTTACGGGATAACAAGCAAATGGATGATCTTGTGGCCCAGGAAACAGGGAACGCCACTGAAATAGCCCGGGCATATGATGTCCCCGAGGACTCTACTATATTTGAATATTCCGGGGTGACGTCGGTCCTGGGTTGTCAAGCAGCAGAGGAGTAAAAAATGAAACTTTTACTTATATTATGTTCCTTCATGCTTATATGCTTTTCGGCCTTAGCCGACGACTGGTATGAATCGGAAGAAGCCACCAGTTATAGTTCTATGGATGATCACGTTATAACGGTAAGCCAGGAATCCGTCTCGCCAGGACAAGATAACGATATAAAGGCTTTTGTCCCCGAAACCCTACGGGATAACAAGCAAATGGATGATCTTGTGGCCCAGGAAACAGGGAACGCCTCTGACATGGCCCGGTCATATGATGTTCCCGAGGACCCTACTGTGTTCATATATTCTGGATTACCGGCGGCCCTGGGTTGTCACGCGGGTACTGATGAGGAATAAACATGAGACACATATATCTTTTATTTTGTTTTGTGCTAATAAGCTGCTTATTCTGTGCCGTTATTTCCGCCGATGACTGGTACGAAGCGGAAGAATCAACTGGCCTGGATTATCCTGTACGGGCGGGCCTTAAACATCAGGATCCCGAGAAGAACAATACCACCAGCGCGTTGTCCCCGGCTTATCCGAAAGAAGAGCTGTCTTCTATGAAGATCGATAACACTTATCTTCTTGAAGCGATCTCCGGCATAAAGACATTGTCCACTTCACCGGAAGGAACAATGATCTATTCCGAAGCGGACACTACGGGGATAGGCGACCAGACTCAGCCCGACACCTCTTCTGACGTTTTTACCACCACCCCCACTGCGCTGAAATTACCCCCTGATCCTTCTTCTGAACAGCATTGATCCACTACTGCGAACGCAATGAGCATATAACTATATTATTTTAAACATGTTAAGTTGTTAACGTTTACTTTACTAACATATATATACTATTTATGGTATTCTAGCTTTTTATTATAATAACAGATATTCGGAAAATCTTTGAAATTCATATATAGTTAGGCATACTTAAAGTGAGGCAAGAGATAAAAAGTACCGGAAATTAAGGAGAAGTCATGAAGCTGGCCACCTACATATGTGTAGCGTTATTCGCTAGCCTGCTAGTACTGCCCATACTGGGCATGACTAACATGACTTCTTACGCGGACGACTGGTATGAAGCGGAAGAAGCCAGCTGTCTGGATTTTGCGGCCGTATCAGGCATTAAGATGCAGGCGGAAAGAACAGACAAGACGGCGCAGTTCACCCCCGGAGCGGAAGTTTCCGAGGAAAAGAACGTAGGCCTGCAGACAGCGATGCTGGATCGGGAATCCATCCAGAGAACGATAGCCTTCCAATTCAGCGCGCCCGTTGTACGGATGGATGAACCCGTAGATACTGGCCACTGGTTCACTATGCCCGGAGGATGCGCCGGCGACGACACCCAGGTATGGATAGGCCCCGGGGACTCGGATCCCGTCATAACCTGCGTACCGATATGTTTCGGCGGTTTGACCCAGGTAGCTACGGATAAAGGCATAAAATATATCTCGGAGATCATGCCGGGAGAGATGGTACTCGGCAAGGATGGTTTTTCAGAGGTACTGGAAGTACAAGTCTCCGAAGGCAAACCCGAACTCGAGATAAACGGCATAAAAGCCACACCGAACCATCCGTTCATAATGGCGGACGGCGAGATAAGACCCGCCGGAGAACTCGCCCCAGGCGACATGCTGTTCAACGGTAAAATGGTCGAGAGCGTTACTCCCGTCCCGACCGAAGAGAACTCGTATAACCTTATTGTAAGAAGCGGCACCTATTATGTCGGCGACATGCTTGTCTCAAGCGCCGTCGATGACCACGCGAAATAACCGCTTCTTTACCTTACTACCCCTCTTTAATATCCCGATACATGGTACTTCTGTTCCTGCCATTGTCCTTGGACTTGTAAAGCGCTGTATCCGCCGCGCGCACGAAATCCATATACTGGTCGGTATCTATATCTTCTATGGTAGCTATCCCCGCGCTTATCGTTATCCCGACCTCGTCGCCGTTGTTGGTCTGAAATCTCGCTTCCTGTATCTTATGCCGTATACGTTCGACCGCGTTCTTAGCGTCGTCCGGCTTTATCCCGAGCATGATGACGCAGAACTCCTCACCGCCATACCTGGCTACGGTATCGGCCCCTTTTGAGTTGTATAGCATTATACGCGATACGTCCTTGAGGATCTTGTTGCCGAACTCGTGGCCATAAGTATCGTTGATGTTCTTGAAATGGTCCAGGTCGTATATTGCCAAACCCAGGTACCCGCCGGAACTCCTGGCCCTTTTCAGTTCGCGTTTAAGGCTGACCTCAAAATACCGGTACGCGTACAGTCGTGTCAGGCCATCAGTTACCGCTTCTTTCCTTAGCCACATGTTCTCGAGAGTAAGACGCACATACCTTATGGAATATATGATAACGAACACCGATATTATCACGAAAAACACACCAAAGTATTCTATTATCACGTTCCTGGCCATGAGCCATGTACTGATAGCCGAAAAGACCGCCGCCTCCAGGACAATAGCGACAAGACCCGGAAAAGCCGGCAGCCGCATGCTTACCAGGATAGCGAACAGGCCAAAAACAAGGACCGCGCAAAGATCCATCTTCCTGTCATCATGCACCATGAACTGGCCCGTAATGTAAGTAAGGGCCTCATTCGCGCCTATGAACACCCCCGGAACTATCCCCACCGGGGACTGGTATATATCGTGGAACACTTCGGAAGTGACCCCGACAAAAACTATCTTGTTCTCTATCTCGGCCTTTTCTATCTTCCCCCTCAGGACTTTCCACACGGGGATGGTCTTTATTTTTTTGTTGTCCGCGAAATAATTTATGTATACCGTGTTATCCTTGAGGATAGGCATATTTTCGACAAGACCGTCTATGCTCTGTCCGGTATATTGTGAAGCCACCTTTACGCCTATGGAATGATCTATTATCTTCCCGTTACGCGCAAGCACATAAGGCCTCATGCGCCTCACTGAATTATCCGCGTCCCTGGGCTTGTTCACAAAGCCGAACCCTGTCGCGCTGTTCGCGATAAGCTTTTCGGGCACGACATACCTGCCGTCGGCCCCGAAATACGAAGCAATATATATGTTATCCGACTCCCCGAGCACTTTCGCCAGTATGAGGTCCTGCTCCTTGTCCTCACTTTCTCCGATAAAGACAAGGTCAACGCTCATAGCAGCGGGCTTTTTCTCCGCGAGGTTCTTTATCGCTCCGGCGATCATCCCCCTGGGCCAGGGCCATCTCACGTTAAGGTCCCTCATTGATTCATCGTCGATCGACACGATGACCACATCCTCAAGGGGCGCCTCTTGCGGCCTCATATCCAGGCTGAGCTTGTAAAAGATGTCGAATAAACGCAAGTTGAACGTCCTTGCGGTCTTCATCGGGAATATGAGGTGGAAATACACAAGGGAAAGCAACACCGCCAGTGCCAGGGACCTGGGAAGAAGCCCCCTGGTCAGGTATCTATATACTACGCCTAAGCTTTTCATGAACATATTCTCTCCGTGATGGTTAAAAGCCTGATTGCTTTCTCATATTTTTTTATTATACTATATAAAAATGCAAAAAACTAATACACACCTCAAAATGTTGGCATCACGTCAGGCATTGAACTTTTGTCTATCGCTATTATTTTGCCTATCTTCTTTTCCTCTTACCTGTTTTTCCCAGAGCGATGAGGCCTCCTCCCTGAGACTTCAGGAGCAGGACAGGCAGATATCCGATGAGGAGAACCGCCAGCTGAAGGTTACCGAGAGAGCCCCCCTTGCGGGTGCCGAAAAGGATTTTGCCCTGGATTACGGCATATGGCTGATGGCGGACTATCGCCACTATAACAACATAGACAACGACAAACAGGTAGAAGACTGGATCAAGGACATATATACGGCTGACGCGCGCTTATGGGTCAACGCCATGTATTACGATATGTTCATGATATACGGCCGCCTTAAGACAACTTATATATGGAAACCTAACGTAAGTAGCGCGTACAACGGTATAGGCGACGACCTGGAAGGGCCTAAAGTGGACTCCCTGTATGGCCAGCTTTTCCTGCACAACAGGTACAATATCCCGCTTTCGGTCCGGGTAGGCAGGCAATTCCTCACGCTGGGCCGGGGCATCACCTACAGCGACATGCACGATGGCGTGGAAATGCGTTACCAGATAGGCAAAAGATTTAACGTCAAGACCTTCGTTTCGAAGACAAAAGAGTTCGACAACAATATTGATTACAGCGTACCCGGATATACTGACGAAGGCGACAGGCATTTTTTCGGGGCGGAAGCATCTTTCATCGCCGGGAACATGGTCTTCTACGCTTACACACTTGTCCAGCGGGACCTTTCCCATGAAAACCCTACCGACCACACCCAGAACTATACATACGACTCGGAATACGTCGGCATAGGTGGCCTTGGCCGGAGCGGCGACCTTTCGTACTGGTTCGAGGTGATCAAGGAATATGGTAAAAGCTATACCGACGCCGCCCAGACGAACCTGGCCAGGAAGGACATAGATGCCTGGGCATTTGATATCGGGGCTAAATATTCCATCGATGCGTATTCTCACCCCAAGGTCGACGTGGAAATGGCGTACGGCTCCGGGGACAAAGAACGTTCAAGGGTGACCAACACCAGCGGAGGCAACGTATCAGGGCGCGACACTAATTTCATGTATTTTGGCGTGTTCAACGCGGGCTATGCCCTGGCGCCAAGGCTTTCTAACATGTACATATATAAGGTCGAGGCCAGCTGTAAACCGATCGAGTTCATGCCATACATAGGCGAGAACGTGGCTGTAGGCGCGAAATATTTTCTGTATCGAAAGGATGAGAAACTCGGCGGCATATATGACGTTGACGCTACTGAATCCGATCCGGACATAGGACAGGAGTTGGATTTTTATCTGCACTGGAAGGTTTATGAGAATTTCTATTTCTCGGCTAAATACGGGATATTCTATCCGGGAGCGGCATATCCACATGGCAGGAGGACACCTTCGGAATATTTCTACGCGAGGGTCCGGATGATCGTCTGAAGGCCTATCCCTCCCTGAGTTCCAGAAGTTTTTCTCTTACCTCTTTCAGGGTATCATTATCGGGAATATCCCCCTCCAGCATTTTAGCCACATGTTCTACCACCCTGTTGCGCTTTTCCCTCTGTTCAAGAAGTTTATCCCTTAATTTGGAAAGTTTGAAGGCCAGCATCTTAAGCTCGTCCTTCCTCCTGAGAACGAGACCTCTCGAATAATCGCCCCCGATGAGCTGGTCCAGGTATTTCCCTATCCTGTATATAGGTCCCGCTATCCTGTGTGAAATGAAAACACCCAGGATAACAAAAAGCGGGGTTATGAGTAGTATGCGGAAAAGAAGCGTGATGTTGGCGTCGCGGAATATATAGAAAAGTCTGCCTCTGGGGTAGACATTGGCGAGCTTTTCCCCGAGCGTGGTCCAGGTCGTATAGTAAACTGTGTATCCGGCCACAGCCGCGCCGATGTAGAGAAAAAGCAGTATATATATTATGTATTTGAGCTGAAAGTTCAGAAGTATAATATATTTTTTTCTTTTGTTCCCCGCTCTTGGCATCGTGCCTCCAAATCTTTTATATCATCATATCGTCATTGTTGAATTTTTTCCATATGACTATGTCCCTTTTTATTTCCAGGGAAATAGCGTTGTTCTTGTGGGAATCTATCGCTTTTTCCACGTCCCGGATATCCATATATCTTGAAGACTTCCCGTCCACGGCCATGATTATATCTCCAGGCTCGATCCCCGCGTTGGCCGCCGCGCTCCCTTCTTTGACCTTCTCGATCATAAGACCTTCCATCTCGGAAAACCCCAGTTTTACTCCCAGCAGGTTCCCATAACTTTTGGTGGCCATGGAAAGATCGATCTTCAGGGGCCTTACGATCGTGATATTTATGTCCATAACGCCCGGGGTAAGGAGTTTGTCCATCACTTCGTCCGGCTCCATATATCCAATAGCTCTTCCCCACGCCGCCGAAAGTATATCTCCTTTTTTAAGTCCCGCCTTGGACGCCGGGGACCCTATTACGACCTTGTCTATCTTGAAAGATTCCCTGGCGTTCCTGATGCCGATGCCCAGCCCCTCCTCGAGCCTGCTTTCCCTGCTCTCGTCCCCGGAAGATACCGGGGAACGCAAGCCCGTCATCTCCTCATTGAGCCTGCGGACATGGTCAAGCTTCCGGCGTCTGCCGGTAAGCTGTATATATGTCCCGACATGGTTCAACGCCTCCCTGGCCTTCTTATAGTTCGGGTTGACCTCGAGCGCCTTGCTGTAATAATAATACGCTTTTTCGTATTTGCCGGCATCCTGGTAATAATCCCCTACGCTTGTGAGGTTCTGTTCTTCCAGGTCATATATAATATTATTGATATCCGAACGCATGATCTCTTTCTCGCCGTCCATCGTGGATATTACTATCCTGTCCCTGTATTCCTCTACGACAACGCCTTTTACACGTTCATTATCCGCCATGACCACGGTATCTCCATATGATACATCGGGACATATGAAAAAGCAGATGAATATAGCGGCCGCTATCCTATATGTCGAAATTTTAGTTATATGTCTCATGTTTTCCCCATACGTGAACTTTACCGCCACATACACTCCTCCACCTGAAGTTTACCTTCAGAATACGACTGATGCAAGTCGTTATATTCATTATTGAACGCCGTACCAAGATCCCTCATATCCCGTCCCGGGATCACCGCTCCGCAAGCCTTACCGGACGAGTGCCCCGCGTTATCCGCCTTCCCTCTAAGCCTTCCCCTCCCCGTTCTTATCCGCTCTACGGGACATCATCTCCTCCGCGACCATGCTCATGATAAAAAGGATAGCGCACAAGAGGACAAAGACATCCCCGTAAAGGGTATAATACGTTCTACCCTTGTAAACATACACATCGCTGGTGAGTACTCCTTCTTCATCCGTATAGTTCCCGTTACGGGAAAAGATGGATGTTACGCGGCCGTATACGTCGATAAAGCACGATATGCCGGTATTAGCCGCCCTCACTACGGGCTTCCTGTTCTCTATGGCCCGGAACACGGACGATTGCATATGCTGCATGGGGGCGGCGGTGGGCCCGAACCAGGCGTCGTTCGTCATGTTGACCAATAGATCCGCTCCTCCGGCCGCCAGGTCCCTGGCGATATACGGAAAGACGTCCTCGAAACAGATCATCACGCCTAAACGGTAGAAAGAAGTGTCCCTCAAAAGCGCCCCTTCTTCAGTGCGGTCCGTTCTTATCGTTGCCAGCGTGAATATCGTCTTTTTCCCACCCCTGGCGTATGTTCCGATAGGCTTGTCAATGACACCCCTGAGAAAACCCATGGCTTTTTCGAACGGTATATACTCCCCGAACGGCACGAGATGCGCTTTGCTGTAAATATCGCCCAATTTTCCCACCCTGCTGAAAAACCCGGCGCTGTTGTAGTATTCGCCATCCCGTTCAGTTACCATACCCGCCAGGAGAGGTATCCCGGACCTTTCGGATATTTCGGACAGGCGGCCATACGAAGCTTCGTCTTTTCCCTCGACCAGATATGGGAACGCCGTTTCCGGCCATATGATCATGTCGGGACGGTCCTTTGCCGCCTCCAGGGTAAGGATATCGTATTTTTCTATTATCTCCGACGCGCGGACCGGGTCCCATTTGAAACTCTGCGGGATATTGCCCTGAACGACCGAGACCTTGGGCCCATCCGCCGTGAATATGCCGTCTATCCTTGAAACGGAATAGACCGTGGCGCCTACGATAAAAAAGAGCGCCATGAACATATGTATCGTCTTTTTTTGCCCCCGGGTGATATAAGAATAAAGCGCTACGTTAAAAGCGACTATGATGAAAGATACGCCGTAAACCCCGGCGAAGTCGGCTATCTGGATAAGGTTTATGTTCTTCGACTGGGAATAACCAGGCATACCCCATGGGAACCCCGTGAACAGGTGCGCCCTGATATAGTCAAGGAGCACCCATACAGGCGCGAGTATCATAAGGTCGATCCCCCTTTTGAAGGCCATATACACGACAAGAGCGAAACCCGCGTTAAAGACCGCCAATGTCATAACAAGGATCACCGTACCCGGCACGGTAACATTGACCATCCAGTAGAGTACTGTCCCGTAAAAAGTGAGCCCCGATGTCCATCCCAGGAGGAACGCCGTACGGGCATTCACGCCTTTGACCGAAAAGAGAAGCGGCACGAGAAAGAGCCATGCCGTAAAAGAAAGCTCCGCGGGTGGAAAGGCCATACCCCCTACAATCCCGGATAACGCCGCCAGCATATACCTGTTAGCGGTCGAAAGTGTTCTCCACTTTATGTTCAGCACCTGCTCCCTCCACCGGATGTTTTACATTCCGCAACATTTTTTATATTTTTTCCCGCTTCCGCACGGACATGGGTCGTTACGCCCAACCTTGGGACTTTCCCTCCTGTAGGCCTCCTCACCGCTCGCCGTACGGGCTGTTCCCGGATGTCCCGGAAGCGGAGGCGGCGGTGTGCCTTCGTCCCGGATATCATTCCGCGCGTTCGAAGCGGCACCTATGGCCGAGTATTCTTTGTGCTCGAAGTTCTTTTTCCCCGTCTGGAAAACGCTTTTCTTGTACTGCTCCTCCATAGCGGATATCTTCATTATCTTCTCGGCTACCTGTTCGTCGAGTTTTATTATAAGGTCCCGGAACATCTGGAACGCCTCGTGCTGGAACTCTATAAGCGGGTCCTTCTGGGCGTACGCCCTCCAGTAGATACCTTCCCTCAGTTCGTCGATCTCCCTCAAATATTCTTTCCAGCTGGAATCGATGACCGAGAGCATCACCATTTTTTCGAGACCGCGTAACCGTTCGCTCCCGATGAACGATTCCCTGACGGAATAACTCTTTGAGGCGGCCTCTTTGACTTTTTCCACGACCTCCGCCGCGTACATACCGATGAATTCATCCGGTTTTATGAGTATCGCGTACCGGTACATCAGCGCCTTTGAAAGTTTATCCGGATCGGGTAGCGTATCCCAGCCGATAAGAAGCGATTCCAGCCCGACCTCGAGGCACTCGAAGAACTCTTCCCTTATATCCCTGTCCTCAAGGACCATACGCCTGCGCCTGTATATCACCTCTCTCTGCTGGTTCATTACGTTATCATATTTCAGGAGATGTTTCCTTACCTCGAAGTTCTGCCCCTCTACCCTTTTCTGTGCCGTACGCACCGCACGGGTCACAAGGGGGTTCTCGATAACCTCCCCTTCTTCCATCCCGAGCCGCTCCATTATGTCCTTGATCCGGTCCGACCCGAATATCCTCATGAGGTCGTCCTCGAGGGAAAGATAGAACCTGCTGGAACCCGGGTCACCCTGCCTGCCGCATCGTCCACGCAGCTGGTTGTCTATCCTCCTGGACTCATGGCGTTCGGTACCCACAACATGGAGCCCTCCGGCCTGTATGACCTTTTCCTTTTCTTCCCGGGTCTTGTGGCGGAACTCTTCCGTGAAACGTTCCATGGCCTTCTCCCTGTCGGACGGGCTGTCGTATTCTATTCTTTCCACGGCGTCATCCGCCAGGTATTCGGCGTTACCCCCGAGAAGAATGTCAGTCCCCCGGCCGGCCATGTTCGTAGCTATGGTGACCGCGCCGAACCTTCCCGCCTGGGCGATTATATGCGCTTCTTTCTCATGGTATTTGGCGTTCAATACGTTGTGTTTGACGCCCCTGGAACGCAAAAGCCGGCTGAGCTCCTCGGATTTCTCTATGGATACGGTGCCGACAAGTACCGGCCTGCCGATGCTGTTACATTCGTAGATCTCCTCGATGACGGCGTTGAATTTCTCCCTCTCGGTCTTGTATATGCGGTCCGGCATGCTGTCACGCTTGAGCGGACGGTTCGTCGGGATCTGGACGACCGGCAGCAGATATATTTTCTCGAACTCTACCTCCTCGGTCTTCGCGGTACCGGTCATGCCCGAAAGTTTGTCATACATGCGGAAATAATTCTGCAGGGTTATCGTCGCGAGCGTCTGGCTCTCCCTCTGTACTTCAACTCTTTCCTTGGCCTCTATGGCCTCGTGTATACCGTCGGAGAACCTTCTCCCGGGCATCATGCGTCCGGTAAAACTGTCCACTATGACTATCTTATTGTCGTTGATGACATAATCAACGTCCTTCTGGAAAAGGATATACGCCTTGAGGAGCTGTTTTATGCTCTCGACTATCCTCTGCTGGTTCGTATAGGCGGATATGAGCTCTGTTTCCTGTTTCACCTTTTCCTCTTCCGGCATATCCCGGTCCGAAAGTTCCGCTATCTTCGCCTCTATATCCTCTATCATGAACTCCACACCGAAACGCTCTTTCATCATTCTCTGCCCGCGCGCGCTGAACGTCGCCTCGCGCGTGCGTTCGTCGAACACGAAGAAGAGCTCTTCCAGCAATTCACTGCGTTCCTTGTCCATGATCTTACTGTCCAGTAGCGACTGCGCGCGGTCGAAAGCCTCTTTTGCCTTTTTCTCCTTGAGTATGATGTCCAGGAATTCCCTGTTCTTGGGATCGGACTTATGCACGAGGTACAGGAACTGTCCGGCCCCCTCGTTATTACCCTTGCGGTCCTCTTCCCGGAATTTTGAGATATACTCCCGGACAAGCTTACGTTGTTCCCTCACGACCTCCTCAACCACCGGACGCATATGGTCATAAGCCTCGTTGGTCTCGTCCACCGGGCCGGAGATTATAAGCGGGGTCCTGGCCTCATCAATAAGTATGCTGTCGACCTCATCGACTATGGCGAAACTTAGATGCTGCTGCACCCTCTCACTGATATCCGTGACCATATTATCTCTCAGGTAATCGAACCCGAATTCGTTATTGGTCCCGTAGACGATGTCGCACGCGTACGCCTTCTGCCTCTCGTGCGTACGCATATCATGCTGTATCACCCCTACCGAGAATCCCAGGAAATTGTATATGGGCCCCATCCATTCGCTGTCCCTTTTCGCGAGGTAGTCGTTGACCGTGACCACATGCACGCTCTCCCCGCTCAAGGCGTTAAGGCATACCGGCAGGGTGGCCACAAGCGTCTTTCCTTCTCCCGTGGTCATCTCCGCTATCTTCCCGTCATGCAGCACCATGCCTCCCGCCATCTGCACGTCGAAATGCCTCAATCCTATGGTCCGCTTTGAGGCCTCCCGCACTAGCGCGAAAACTTCCGGCAGGTGCCTGGACAGTGGCAGGTTCTTTATTTCCATGAGTTTTTTCTTGTGCTTGTTCTTTTCGGCGTCCGAGGATGACGACACCATCATCTCCCTGACCTTCTTCTCCTCCTCGGCGTTCTGGGAACGTTCCTTGATCAAGACCTCTTTTATCCCCGCCATCCTTGCCCTTATCTCGTCATCGGACATGGCCGATATCCCGGCTTCTCTGGCGTTGATATCGTTGATCACCGACGTGTATTTCCTGAGCTGCCGCTCGTTCTGCGTACCGAATATCCTTTTTATGATATTGAACATCCCTAGTCTCCCAAATGTTAATTTTTATTCTGTGCCGCCATGTACCTCAAGTAAGCTTCAGAGAACATATCTATATCGCCATCCAGGGTCCTTTCAGCGTTCGACGTCTGTTCTCCCGTCCTGTGGTCCTTGACCATCTTGTAGGGATGCAGCACATACGACCTTATCTGGCTTCCCCACTCTATTTTTTTCTTTTCGCCGTGGTGCCTCATGGCCTCATTCTCACGTTCACGGCGCTCTTTCTCATAAAGCTTCGCCTTGAGTATCTTCATGGCGGTAGCCTTGTTCTTGTGTTGCGACCTTTCCTTCTGGCATTGAACAACTATCCCCGTCGGTAGGTGTGTTATGCGCACGGCCGAATCCGTGACGTTGACATGCTGCCCACCGGCCCCGCTGGACCTGTATGTATCTATCCTGAGGTCGTTCTCGTTTATCTCCACGTTTATTTCCTTGTCTATGTCGGGAATAACGTCTATCGAGGCGAAAGAAGTATGCCTGCGCTTGTTCGAGTCGAACGGGGATATCCTGACAAGCCGGTGCACACCGGACTCCCCCTTCAGGTACCCGTACGCGAGATCCCCCTTAACAAGCATGGTAACGTTCTTGATGCCGGCTTCCTCCCCCTGGAGCTGGTCGTATATCTCAATGACATGCCCGTGGTTCTCCGCCCACCTCGTGTACATCCTGAATAGCATTGAGGCCCAGTCGCAGGATTCGGTCCCTCCCGCTCCTGAATTGATGCTGAGTATGGCGTTGCACCTGTCCAGTTCCCCGCCGAGGAGACATTTGAACTCCAAACGGTCTATCTTGCCCTTTACATCCTCGACTTCCACGTGTATGGTATTGATGGAATCCTCGTCACCGGCCTCGATCATCTCGGAAAGTTCCCGTATGGAGACGTACTGCTCCTCTATTTCCTTATATGGGCCTATAAGCGACCTTATGGCGCGGAGTTCCCTCGAAAGGGAATCCGCCCTGGGCTGGTTCTTCCAGATATCCGGATCGTTCAATTCAGTTTCAAGCTCCCTGGCTCTTTCCTCGTTGTGAGCGAGGTCAAAGATACCCCCGGAGTTCTTCAAGTTTAACATCTACCGACTTTATGGACTTCATTAATTCTTCAAGCATGGTTTACCTCCGTAGGGCGCATTATAACAATATATACTATATATGTAAAGTGTATGTAAATGCGGGACGTTAGCGTGGCTCTTTACCTGTAGAAAAATAGCTGGAAATTATCGAAGCCGTTCTCCGATCGATACCTCTGGCGATAAGTTCGTCAAAAGAAGCCTCAGAGACCTTACCGCGTGACCCGAATTTTTCCATAAGTTCGCGTTCCCTGGCCGGGCCTATGCCTTTTATGTCCGTGAGCATACCGCCGAAATAAGCCTTCCCCCTCACCTTCCTGTGGTACGTTATCGCGAACCTGTGGGCCTCGTCCCGTATCCTCTGGACCAACGACAAAAGACGCGAACCGGGAGACAGCCTTACGGGGTGCGCGCGTCCCGGCAGGTATAAGTGGTTGTACTCCTTGGCTATACTGGCCAGCATCATATCCTTTATGCCCAGTTCGTCCATGACCGCCATGGCCACCGAAAGATGGCCCTTTCCGCCGTCTATAAGCACAAGATCGGGAAGCTCCCCCTTGTCCGCCACAAGCCGGGCGTAACGCCGCCTTACTATTTCACGCATCATGGAATAATCATCTATGCCGCTGACACCTTTTATCCTGAACTTGCGATATTCCTTCCTCGACGGCCTGCCATGCCGGAATTTCACCATGGACCCTACGGGCTTCTGCCCGGATATATTGGATATATCGAAACATTCTATCGTCTCAGGCATCGCCACGGCCCCAAGCACGTTCTTGAGCTCGTCCAGCTCCCCGTACATGGGCCTTTTCGTCCCGCCGTGGAACTCGCGTACGGCGGTAAGCGCCTCTATTCGTTCTTTTATCGCCATGGACTTTTCATACTCGCGTTTTTCCGCGTGACGTATCATCTTTTCACGCAGCGCGCTGAGAAGGTCTCCTTTCCTGCCCTCAAGGAACTTCTTGAGGTTCTCCACTGTCTCACGGTATTCTTTCTCGGTCACCCGCCCCTCGCACGGCCCCTGGCATTGCCCAAGATGGTATTCCAGGCATACGTTCTTATGGAACCGGCCACATGTCCTCAAGGGGAATATCTTCTTCATGAAAGAAAGCGCGTCCTTCAGGAGCCCGGCATCCACATATGGACCGTAATACAGGGCCCCGTCGTTCACCCTGCGCCTCGTCATGACCACCCTGGGAAAACTCTCGTTCACCGTAAGCTTGATATATGGATAGGATTTGTCGTCCTTGAGGTCTACATTGTACCTGGGAGAATGGTCTTTTATGAGCCCGGCCTCGTAAACAAGCGCTTCCGCTTCCGATGATGCCGGGACGATCCTTATGTCCCTGGTCTCCCGGGCAAGACTGCGTAATTTACCGCTTTTCGCGCTCGAACTCCTGAAGTATGACGATACCCTGCGCCTTAACCTGGCGGCCTTCCCTACGTATATTATCTTGCCGCGTCGGTCAAGGAACATGTACACACCGGGAGAATCCGGCAATGACCTTACCTTTTCCCTGATATCCGGTGTTTTCCGGTCCATACACCCTCTCCCGTCAGGAACTTGGCATCCTGTCACGCAACAAGCCCGTGATCCTCCTGACCCCGGGCACACCGATGAAATAAGCCGATACCACGTATACACCGCCGCTGGCGATCACGGTGCCCACGAGCGTCACTATCGACTTGATGAGCGATCCTCCGGCCCCCCCCTGCAGGAAACGCGCCTTCATGTAACAGGTGAAAACGGACATCACCCCCGCCGCCAGGAGCATCTTCATGGTAGCCAGCGCCAGGCCCTTAGTCCCCGGGTCACCGATACGCCTGGCCAGCAATATGTACAATATGATGAAATTCGTTATCGCGGCGATCGACGTGGCAAGCGCTAGACCCCCTATCTTGAGCGGCCACATAAGGATCAGATTAAGCACGATGTTCACCAGTAGCGAGACGGAAGCGGTCTTCACAGGGGTCTTAGTATCCCCCATGGAATAGTACGCGCTTACCAGGATCTTGATACCGGCATACGCGAAAAGACCGAACGAATAGTAAAAGAGCGCGGCCGAGGTTATCCCGGTGGAATACGCCGTGAACTCGCCGCGCTGGAAAAGTATCCTCATCATGGGCTCGGCCAGTATCATCAGGCCGAAGATAGCGGGCATCATTATGGTGAACACCGTTCGAAGCGAGAACGCTACCGTATCTCGGAACGCGTTCATATCCCTGGTCGCGGCCTCACGGCTGAGCCGCGGGAGCACGGCCGTAGCCAGTGATATCCCGAATACCGCGAGCGGCAATTGTACGAGACGGTTGGAATAATATAAAGCCGCGACCCCTCCGGCGCCGACTACCGACGACAGTGACGCCAGTATCGTATCCACGAAAACGCTCATCTGGTAAACGGCGGTACCCAATGCCCGCGGAAGAAGTAATTTCCCGATCCTGGACGCTATCGGATGGGCTATCCTGAACACGCCTTCAAGACGGAACCCGCGTTTCACGAGCGGCGGTACCTGAATAAGGACCTCAAGCACCCCTCCTCCAAGCACTCCCGCCACTATGCCTTTTACGCCGTACACCGGGCACAGGAATACCAGAGATGTTATCATTGCCATGTTAAGTATCACCGGGGAAAAAGCGGGGGTCGTGAAATAATTGAACGAGCTGAGCACTCCCTTACAATACGCTACGAGTCCAAGGAACAATATGTATGGGAAAAGCCATCTCGTGAGATCGACCGTTATACGGAATTTCTCCGGCGTAACAACGAACCCGGGAGCTATCAGCCGTACCAGCACAGGCGAGAACAGCACTCCCAGAACAGAGAGGGTGATAAGCACCATTAACATCAGGTTAAGTATAACGCGGGCGGCTTCCCAGTACTCCTTTTCCGGGCGCGTATGCCTGTATTCGGTAAGTATCGGCACTATAGCCGCGTCCGTGGCCCCTTCACCCACCATGTCCCGAAGCATATTGGGCAAGCGGAAAGCCACGACAAAAGCCTGGGCGAAGATATTGGTCCCGAAGAACCTGGCGAGCATTATATCACGTATGAACCCCAGTATACGGCTTGCCGTAGTCGCGGAACCTATTATACTTGTTGACTTTATGAGTTTGCGATTGGACATGTGTTTTCCCCGGGGCACGGAGGCCCTGTATTTATCTCTATAATGATATCATAGAAGTGAAAATATGCCAGTTTTACTTTGGTCCCGGCCGTGGACGCCTTTCCCCTCCCGCAAAAAAGCGTTGACAAAATATTTGGCGTATGTTAGATTATGCACCTAAATTAATTGTTTTGCGAAAGTTAAGCATGTAAAGGAGTTAAGTTCTATGCCCAATAAAAAAGCAGCTATTAAAAGCCTCAGAAAAGACAAGAAAAAGCACGCGAAGAACAAAGCCGTCAAATCTGAGCTTCGCACACTGACGAAAAAAGCGCGTCTTTTGATAACGGACGGCAAAAAGAACGAAGCCGAGACCCTGCTTCGTACGCTCGAGTCAAAACTGGACCGGGCCGCTAAAAGCCATATCATAAAAAAAGAGAACGCCGCGAGGAAAGTATCCAGGTTGAGAACGCATTTCGCTTCCGCGTCAAAAAGCGCCTCTTAAGGTCTTCACGGCCGGACAATAAAAAACCACGCATGCATATGCGTGGTTTTTTTTATTGTCCGGCAAAGTTCATCTCACCCCGAACACTTGCGCTTTCTCACTCGTTATCTCTTTCATGATACTGTCCCGCAATGTGCGCCAATACCGCGAGTCATATCCTTTCCCGTCCATGACCTTGCGCATCTCGTCCGTATCCAGGGCCAGCACTTCATCTATGAGGCTCACCAGCCTGCCATATTCGGCGAACGCCGTATCCGGCAAGGCAAGCGTCATGTTGTGCGCGATCCGCCCAATAGCGGCGGCTTTTTTTATGAGTTCCTTGTCATAAGACATCGCGGTCCCGGATGAAATGTCGGGCACGCCTATGCCAAGGCTCTCGAATTCCGCGACCAGTTCTTTTATCTCCTCTTCGCCAAGTTCTGAACGTGAAAGCAGCCCTATCATCGCCCGGTCGGCTTCCTCATTGTCCCCATCCTGGCTTTCCACTCCGGGTATAAGCCGCGATATACTTATTTTCTTTTTCTTCGCCTTAAGCGTGCCTGAAAAATCCCGGATCTCCTTGACCTTTCCGTCAGCGTCAAATATCAGAAAATCATATCCATAGAACCATATGTTACCGGCCTTACTGTCCGGCTCTCCCTGGATACGCGTGACCTCATCCATCCCGGAACCTGTCCCGAATACATCCGCTTCCGTCGTTGCGCCCGCCTGCGCGCCTTCTTCCACATACGGTTTATAGGCGGCGGAATATATAACGTTGACCACAGGTATATACTTACCCAGTTCCTTGGCCACTCCCTCTGTAAGAGGCACGATATCTCCCCGGGGTACATCCAGGAAATCTATGACCGATTCCAATCCCTCCGCGTCTATTATGATTATATACGGCTCTTCCTGGGGAGTACCGTCAAAAACAGGCTGCAGGGCATGGTCGAACTCCAGCCCCGTGAAACAGTCGGAATTCACGCATTTAAGCTCTCCCACCTCGAGTTTCCAGGGCCTGCCGACCATAGCGTAGCATACATCCTCATCCGGGGTCCTCGTTGCCACCCTCATCTGGATAACGCTCCCACGGTCACTTTCTATGTCATAGATATTTATTACGTACCAATTCTGCGCGGCCGCCTCAGCGCACATGGCGGAACAAAATAAGGTCAGCGATATGATGCAGGTCTTTACGGTCTTCATATATGCCGGTATATCGGTAAATATAAAAAAGTATAATCTTAACTATATCACAATATGTCTGTATTGAAAATAGCCGGATTTAAGATAGGGACGCCCTTGTGGTAAATAAACACCCATGGGCCTTTTGGTAGGTCTTTTTGTATCACGAAAGAAACAGGGCCCGATAAGTTTTATCTCATCGGGCCCCGGATCCGTTACAGAGTTAGAGCTTTACTACGTTAGCAGCTTCAGCACCTTTGGGGCCCTGCTTGATCTCGAACTCAACAGCCTGGCCTTCATCCAAAGATTTATAGCCTTCACCCTGAATAGCGCTGTGATGCACAAATACATCTTTACCCGCGTCTTCAGGAGTAATAAACCCGTAACCTTTTTGGTTATTGAACCATTTTACTGTACCTCTAGCCATTTCTTACTACCTCCTTTTAGTGTTTACCTTTAGTAGCTCGCGCACATAAAAAAAACCACAAGGCAATTCGCTCTCCCTTGTGGTTCAAGTTTATTGCGCTCGCCTACTACTTAACGATTACTATTTTACGCTATTATATGACAAAGTCAACAAGATTATGTAAATATTTTATTTTAGGCGTTTTGGCAAAATGAGGCCTTTTCTATCCCCTTCTAAACCCGCCCTGGGGGCCATACCTATCAAAAATGCACCGCGAGCCAGACGGTCTGTTCTTCCGTGGACGTCCATTCGACCCGGTGCTCGGTCCCGGAAGATATGAGTACATGCTCTCCGGGCCGCATATAGAGCTTTCCGCCGGCATTCCGGAAGGATAGCTCGGCCTCCCCGGCGAGGAGCAGTACCCACTCATTCCGCTCCTGGCTGAGCCACACTCCCGGGGGGGTACATTGCCCCTCGGAGACGATACGTTCGATCCGGATCCCGTCCTTCCCGGCCAATTCCTCAAAAAGCTCTTCCTTTATATATTCGGGTATGTCCTCAAATATATTAGGCATACCGGCCCTTCTTTTTCTTGGCGGCTTTTATCCTGGCACCGATCTGCGCTTTCTTGCACCGCTGCGTCCGGGATATGTCCTTTTGCCGGCTGGTCCCCACATGCTTTACCATGGAACCCTCATTTCTCTTGCGCTCCTTTTTTATCACTTTTTTCCATACCGAACCGCTCTTCGACAGCGCTAAGTATACCCATAGTATCCTGGAAATCATCCGACTTGGAGATGACCATTTGCTTTAGGTCGGGATATACCCTTATGGGGATGTCCCTGATATAGCCGTCGGTCTCCTCTACCACGATACGGTCCTTGACGTCGACCACTTCTACGCTGTACGTTCTCGTGGTCGTCAGGTTCAATAAAGTTTTTTTGTCGTCGTTCAGTGGACGTTCAAACGTAAAGACCTTCCCGGCGTCATGCGCTTCAACAACGATGTTATTATCTTTCACACCCTTATAATACACAAAAAACTCTAATTCCATCGTTTTCCCCGTGGAGGGATCCTTGCCTTTAGCGTAAAATACGCTTCTATAGATAATGCCGCCTACCGGGATAGGTTGTTCGGGATTCAGGCCATTCAAAAGCTCCTCTTCCTGGGCATATCCCGGGCTTTCCCATACCGCGACGATGCACAGAAAGACCAGCGAAAATAGTATTCTCCTCATTACCCCTTCCATTCCTGCCTGCCGCCCACAGGCTACCGTTCGATCTTGCCACACGCCTGGCGTTCCCGGAGGATAACTATACTATGGATATGACCTCAGGCTCCACGCCCTGAGCGCGCGCCAAGACCTCTATCTCGGCGAGTTTTTCGGGGGTGACCGTCCTTGACCCGGCCATCGAGGCCGTCGACGCCCCGAAAAGGTTACCGGTATGCACGGCCTCCTCGAACGACTTACCGTTCGAAAGCGCGTAAACGAATCCCGCTTTGAGCGAATCCCCGGCTGCCGTATGGCATGCCACATTTATGTTTATACCTTTTTCCCTGATCATCCTGTCCGTGAGGACAAGCATAAGCCCCGACCTGTCCATAGAAACAAGGACCCCCAGAAGGCCGTATCTTTCCCGGAGCTTCACCGCGTATCTCCTGACCTCTTCCTCGGTTATCGTATCCTTAGTGGTACGGCCGGCCGGCACGAGACCGCTTGAAACAAGGATCTGTACGAATTCTTCCAGGTTAGGTTTTATTATATCCTGCGGGGTATCCCTGGATATCTCCAGGACCGACATGGCCTCCTCGGGCCCGGACATATGCTTGAAATCTATAAGGAACTTGACCCTGTCACCGTATTTTCCCTTAACACGCCTTACCAGGGAGGCATAGCAGGCGAGTTCCCGGTCATACCTTATGGGCCCTCCAGCCGAAAGGAGCATCCATATATTATCCGATCCTCCTTTGGACATTTCCCCCAGCATATCAAGAGCTTTACCGTTGATCTCTTCGACCACGCCTGCCGGAATCCTGTCCGCCCAGCCGTCCATCGCCGGAAGATGTTCCCTATCAACTATATTATATATTTGTACCTGCTGGTCTTCTCCCGTAAAAGGGATGAATTCGGTTATTATGCCTCCCGCGAGAAAATTCTTCTTCCATTCGGATGTTATCACTCCGTCATTATTACCCACGAGCGCTATAAGAGCGATATACTCACCGAAATGGCTGAACACCTTTGATACGTTCACCTGGTCCCCGCCCGAGTCCACACAGCATTCCACCAGCTCAAGCCCCCCGTCCGGCCCGGTCTTCCATTCCATCGTGACGTCAAGAGGGCCGGCATGGTTCACCGCCAGCACTCTGGTCCCCGGCAGGGACGCTTTCCCCGAACCGGTCCCGCTCCCCTTACCGGCACAGATACAAGCCTCCCCCATGGTCTTTATGACATCCCCGGCGATCTCGCGGTTTATCCGCCTTTTTTCACGGTCCGGAAGACCCCCGTAACGCCCTATCGCCTCCCTGAGGTCCGGACCCGTCAAACGGTCCATCCCAAGATCGTTCAATAATGCTCCTTCTATGCTCATTAGTACGCGCTCCCTCTTTCTATATCTTGATATTATAGGCGACCCTGATATTTTACTCTTTTCGAGGCCGGCAGTATATACCTTTTTTCCCCTTTTTCGGCCGGAAAAGGGGGACTTGCCTTTCCCCTGTCCGGCGTGACCGGATATACCAAAATTATGTTGTCATTTGGGCTTAACGATGGTAGACTAATAGCCTCTTGCGTATAGCTGTTCTGATATCCGTCGGAACAGATAAAATCAAGAAGAGTTACCGGATACGTTAGCGAGCGAATTCCTTTCAGATATATAAAAGGGGGTTCTTATAATGGTGAGAAAGATACTCTTTGTCTCCGATTTCGACAAAACCCTTTCTAAGGGGGACGTTGGATATATATTAAGCGGAAAGCTGGGAATATCTCCTGAAAATTTCGACAGGAAGATCGAAGGCATAAGAAGCCGGAACATCGTACAACTCGGTGGCGAGCTCGCCCATCTCATTACACGTGATCCCGACTATACCGGAAAGGTCACGAAGGAACTTCTTTATGAGGTCGGCAAAGAGATCGAGCTGAAAAAAGGCGTGCCCGAGCTTATGAGCATATTGGCCAAAGGCATAGACAGCTGCCGTTTCAGCACGTATATCGTATCAGCGGCTCCCAAAGAATGTATCGAGAAAGCGGTAGCGGGCATTTTCCCAATCGAGAACATCTACGGAACGACATTCCTCTTCGACAAGAACGTTGTCCAGGACGTCGAAAGAACTAACGCCGGACACGCGAAAGTAGCTACCCTCGACATGTTGAAACAAAAAGAGAACGTCACCAGGTACGCCATAATATACGTGGGTGACGGCTCGAGTGACGTGCATGTGATGTTACACGTCAAATCTTACCAGGGATATACCATAACCGTTTCCCCGGCACCCTACATGGGGCATATATGCCGGAGAAGCGTTATCTCGGATAACGTGCTGGCCATACTGGTGCCTATCCTCCAGGACCTCCTGAAATACGACCAGGGCAAGGTCCGGGAGTTCTTTGAGGACAGGAACCACACTATACTGGAATGGAACAGGGCCGACACGGAGTGGCTGGACATCACTTAATCAGAAACAAGGAGGTCTCGTTTGAAATCGAAGAAGTATCCAATATGCAAGCGCTATGAAGGCAATCCCATCCTTACGGGAAAGGATTTTCCCGCTGACGCGGACATCAAGAACGTATTCAATTCCGGCATCGTAAAATACAAGGACACATATGTAATGGTCTGCCGGGTGGAGAACTCCGCCCTTGTCGACCGTTTCTGGATCGCGGAAAGCAAGGACGGTTATAATTTCAAGCCGCGGCCGAAACCGGTGGATATGCCTCATAACGACCCGGAATTCAAGGAATATACTTGCGGCATGTACTACGACCCGCGCGTGACAAAGGTCGGGAACGACTATTACATCGTCCATGCCGCGCATAGCGGCCACACATGCAGGCTGAGCCTGGTAAAAACAACGGACTTCAAGAAATTCAAATGGATGGGCTTCATTTCCGAGACCGATAACCGCAACGGCGTGCTTTTCCCGGAAAAGATCAACGGGCTGTACGCGCGGCTCGATCGGCCCAATACCGGTGCCGACACCGGCGACATCTGGGTATCCTACTCCCCTGACCTCATCTTCTGGGGAAAGAGTAAATGCGTTTTCAGGAACTGGGAAGGTATCCGCTGGGCCTGGACAAAGATCGGCCCAGGTGCCGCGCCGATAAGGACACGCGAAGGATGGCTCACGATATTCCACGGGGTGCGGGCACAATGTAAAGCGCATTTCGTCTACCAGCTGGGCGTTTGCCTGCTGGACCTGAAGGACCCGTCAAAGGTCAAGGCCATGTCCGCGGACGCTATCCTGATACCCGAGGAACAATACGAGCTTGTGGGACAGACCCCCAGCGTGGTATTCACATGCGGGGTGGTCCCGGAAAAGAACGGCGAGGTCAAAGTTTATTACGGCGGCGCTGATACGGTACAATGCGTGGCCACAACCACTATAAAGCGTCTAATAGACGCCTGTTATAATCGCTAAAAACAAAGGAGGAAGCGTAGTGCAGGAAACCAACGTTACTAATAGGAAAAAACCTCTACGAGATCGGCTCCCGATCCCCACGAAATTCTTCTACAGCCTTGGCACGGCGGTCGATATGTGGGGCCTCTGGCTGTACCCGGCTGTCGCCTTCGCGGTTTTCAACATGTACCTTGGTGTTGAACCTTGGTTGGTTGGGTTGGCGCTGACGCTAATTAGGATCTGGGACGCGATCGTGGATCCCGTAGTCGGATGGCTATCAGATAACCTGCGTTCAAGGCACGGACGCCGGCGCCCGTTCATACTTATAGCCGGTATATTGAGCGGCTTGTGCCTGCCGATCCTGTTCCTTGTATCGCCGTCGTGGGTGGAGATAAAATTCCTCGGCGTGACAGTAGTCTTCTGGTACATGATGCTGTCGACCATGTTCTACATCCCCATAATCAGCGCCTTTACGGTGCCCTATTACAGCCTGGGCGCGGAAATGACGCCTGACTATGAGGAACGTACATCCATCATGTCCTATCGCTGTATGACACAGAAAGTCTCGGAACTGGGAAATTTTTATGCTTTGCGGTTCACCAACCTTGCCTGGTTCCTCATCCCGGGCACGGACCAGAAGAACACCCTGCTGGGTATGCAGGTATACACGGCGTTATTGGGCCTGGTCATGGCCATCTTCGCGCTGGTCATCTTCTTCAGGGTCAAGGAACGCTACTATGACAAGGTGGTCGTGAACGTCAAGGAGAAGATATCGATATTGAGCTCGTTCGGCGAGACCTTGAGGTGCAAACCGTTCCGTAACCTCATTATCATGGGCGGTGCCTTTACTCTCGGCACCAGCATGGTAGGTTCTCTCGGTTATTACGCCACCGTATTTTACGTCTCCCAGGGGAACAAGATACTCGGTGACAATTGGCAGTTCTGGATGGGTGTGGCCTTCATGATCGGCGGCCTCATAGGCGTTCCGCTCCACGCTATGCTGGCGCATAAGATCGGCAAGCGTCGGGCCGCGGTGGTAGCCTGCCTGGTTGGTATATGCGGTTACGGCGGGTCCTGGTTCCTCTACACGCCGGCCATCCAATGGCTCCAGACCACGGCTTCGGCCCTCATGGGTATGGCGGCGGCTTCTCTCTGGATGCTGCACTCTTCCATAGGCGCCGACATCATAGATTATGACGAGATGAACACGCATGAAAGGCGGGAAGGTTCTTTCACCGCGTGCGGTTCCTACATCCTTAAATTAGGGAACTCACTGGGTTATTATTTCTCAGGCCTTATCCTGACATGGTCCGGGTTCACCTGGAAGCTTACGATACAGGCGCCCGAGACCATCTTCTGGATCAGGGCGAGTCTTGCTTCCCTGCCGGTCGTAGGGCTTCTGGCCGCGATATTCTTCGTTCTGAGGATACCTCTTACGAAACAAAGAACCCACGAGATACGCGAAATACTTGAGGACCGAAGAGGCACGGTATAGTCCGGTCCGGGTACTAAGTTACAAATAAAAAGCCCCCATCTCTGATGGGGGCT
Source organism: Candidatus Omnitrophota bacterium (assembly GCA_028715965.1). Taxonomy (NCBI): domain Bacteria; kingdom Pseudomonadati; phylum Candidatus Omnitrophota; species Candidatus Omnitrophota bacterium. The sequence goes on from JAQUQS010000009.1 coordinate 51,223, forward strand.
TTTTATTTCGCGGAGAACGACCAGGATCCCGGTCCTGTTCGTATTATTAACCGTTCTTGGCGTACTTCGTATTTTTCCTGTATTCCCGGGCCAAACTGCAGATCTTATCAAGGGAGACCTCCACCTCTTCCCATCCCCTTGTCTTAAGTCCGCAATCCGGATTCATCCATATATTCTCCGCGCCGAAAAGTTCTATGCCCTTATCGAGGATACGTCTTATCGTGGCGTTGTTAGCCGGGTATTTGGAATGGATATCCCACAAGCCTGGACCTATTTGCCGCCTGAACCCCGCCTTCGCGAACACGTTAAGGACCTTACCTTTTTCTCTTGCCGTTTCTATGGTTATTACGTCAAAATTCATTTTGAGTATACGGTCTATTATGGTCGAGAACTCCGAATAACATAGGTGGGTATGTACCTGGACTTTTTCCGGCAATCTTGTGGTCAGGTTAAAACTTCTTATCGCCCAGCTGAAATAAGCATCTTCCTTCCTTTTCTTGATGGGGCAGAATTCCTTTATCGCCGGTTCATCTACCTGTATTATCTTCACACCTTTCGAGACAAGGTCCCTCGCCTCTTCGTTCAAAGCCCTGGCAAGTTCAAAAGCAACCGTACTTATTGGTTCGGTCCTCACGCAAAAACCCCAGGCAAGAATGGTCACAGGACCGGTGAATATACCCTTGACCGGCCTGTCTGTCAGTTTCCCCGCGTATAAAGTTTCTCGCAGGGTAAGAGGTACTTTCCTGTATATTTTATCCATTACAATAGGCGGCCTGTACGCTCTCGTGCCATAGGATATGACCCATCCGTTACTTGTGGTCAGGAAACCCTCCAATTTCTGGGCGAAGAATTCCACCATGTCGGTCCTTTCGAACTCACCATGGACAATGACATCGAGTCCCAAGTCCTCTTCTTTCCTTACAAGTTCCCTTATTCTTCCTTTGAGAAAATCACGATACTCCCCGGCCCCTATCTGTCCCTTCCTGTATCCCATCCTCATCTTCCTTACTTCGGCGTCCTGGGGAAAACTTCCTATCGTGGTCGTGGGAAATAACGGCAGGGCCAGTTCTTTAGCCTGTAGCTTTTTCCTCTTATCGTAGACCTTCTCCGGTAAAGACGCGGTATCGAATATGCCTTCGGTTCGTCTTATCTTCGTGCCCGCGACAGCCTCGCTCCACTCCGTCGCTTCTTTTTTATCGCCGTAAAAAGCTTTTTTTATCAACCCCAGTTCATGCATTCTTTCTAACGCAAAGCTCAAAAGATCCCTATGTGAGCGTTTCAGCCCGTTTTCGAGGATCGTTGAGACCGGTAAATGGAACAAGGGGGCGCTATTTGAGACCAGGATATTTTCATCGCCGGTCCCAGCCGCCTTCTTGATATCCTTAACAAGCCTGACCTTTGCTTCTATATCAGAACGCCTCACGTCCCTTCCGTCGACCACTCCACATATGAGATGCCTGCCGCTGGGGAACCCGCACTTCCTGAGATTGTCGAGGTTATCTTTCCCCGCGACAAGATCAAGACCCAGACCGGAAAAAGGCACATCGTAAAGTTCCTTTAAAAAATCTACACTACCGTAATACGTAATAAGGCTGATCCCCGGCCCTTCCGATATCATCCTTTTAAAGTTCCTAACTATACTCGTGACATCCGCTCCCGGGACATCCAGGCAGAACGCGGGCTCTTCAAGATGAATGGCCTTTACCCCTTCCCCCTCAAGCCTCTTAAACAGTTCCCCGTAAGCTCCACATATATCATTGAAGGTTTTTTCGAAATTCCCCTCTACCCTGGAAAGTTTTAAAAAAGTATAAGGTCCTATTATCGATATCGGCTTATCCTTATCCTTAAAGCGCCTGAAATACGCCATGGGTTTATTCCAGGAAACCTTGAACTTCTGGTCCCTTTTGATGACAGGCACCAGATAATGATAATTAGTATTGAAATATTTTTTCATCTCCAGGGCTTTTTTACCCCTACCGTATGCGAAATAATCATCCAGGTCTTTCGCTTTGTAGACACCGAACATAAGCGCCGTATCGAGCATGTTGTCGTAATAGGTGAACTCCCCCAGGGGGAATATATCAACATGCTTTTGGTATCCTAAAAGCCTCTCTTCTTCAAGCCGGTACATTGCCTTAACAAGTTCCTTTTCCTTGAGGCACCCGCTCCAGTAAGCTTCAACATTTTTTTTGAACTCCCTTCCCCTCCCTATCCTGGGAAAACCATAAGCGTAAGTCTTCATATTCCCTCCCCGTTAAGTACATCATCCGGATATTTCATAAATATCGATCTTCTCGTTAAGCCGTCCGACCAACACTTTCGTGTGTTTTTTGAAACCATATTCGCCTTTTATCTCATCTTTTGCGGCCTTACTCAAGATTATGCCGCTTTTGACCTTTTTGGATGCCTCTTCATTCATAAGGAACGTCCTGTTGACCGCGTCACCGTATATATCTTTTGATGAATGTTCGGGATGTCCTATAGTCCCGAGGTATATATCTCCCGTGTTTATGGCTATGACCAACGCGTCCGTATTTGCGCATTTCCTTATATCGATCGACGCTTTTAAAGCCCTTTCGGCGTGACCGTTCCCGGTGAAAAAGCAAAGAAACCCGTCGCCGATATACTTGACCGGAACGCCATCGTATTTCAGGATGGATTCCGTCATATGATAAAAAACGGCATTCGCCCATTCCGCCACCTGTCTGGTACCCATTTTTGTGGACTTTACGGCGAAATCGTTCATGCTGGAAACCAGTACCGAAGCCTTGAACCCTTCCTCTCCCGGCTCATTTACCCCGAGAACATGATCCGTAGAAACTTCCATCATCCTGGCGAATTTGACAAGGGTGTTTATATCCGGATGGTTCTCGTCCCTTTCCCATTTAGAAACAGCCTGAGGACTGACCCTCAAAGCGTTCGCCAGATCAAGCTGCGTCAGTTTTTTCTTTTCCCTTAATCTCTTGATGATCTTTCCTATCTTCATGTTACCTCCAGTGTATATTGGTAAAAAAAAATTACAATAACGCTCCGGTTGATAAAAATCAACCGCCAGAAACAACAAAACCGGCCCTACAGGGCCGGTTCGACGCGCTCAAAAAATACAGAGCGACCTTTTCCCTCACCCCAGGAGGTACTTACCAAAACTGGCAATAGACCGGGCTCGTCCGGATACTCCGGCATTTCCGTTGCTGGTCAGCGTCCCGATTCCCACGGGAACTTCCTTTGCCTGTGCGGTTATGTTTATCATTTCAAATATACCACTTCCGCTAACCCCTATCAACCCTAACAGGATAAGAAGACCCATTTAAAGACGGGTTTGAGAGCAAAACCAGTAACAGCTTTAGCTTCAAGAACAAAAACGGTTTTAATTTCACCTGGACTTCACTTTTCCGTAAGCCCGCGTTCACACTCCCCTGATACACTGTACCCGAAAAAGAAGGACAAAAATAAGGAGGAAAACATGGAAACGTTCTATCAGATCTGCGGAACACAGGAATTTTGCCTGTGGTTCTCACCCGGCGTACAGGGTATCCTGGCCGTGGTCACTTTACTCGCCCTACTCGTCCCGGCAGGCGTATATCTCGCTTCTCCGGAACGGGAATTCGACGAGGACGAGGAAGATATCTGGCCATATATCGAGGAGGAACTCCGCGGCATATTGAGTTCGGGCTACTTCCCCCTACCCTCTGTTGAGGAAGAAGAGGAAGAAAAAGAACTCGTAAGGCAGCGGTAAAGCGACCGGACCGAGGACGCACCAGGCCAAAAACTCTCTAGTTTTCGGCATTTCCTGGGGCCACGCCCCGGGTCATCCCCACATTTTCACCCCCATTTGCCAACATCAACCCGACGGGAGGATAAAAACCGTTTTTGCCCGAGGTTACGCCCCATACTCAAAACGGTTTTGATCACTTGTAGGGTACAGGTTTGAGATCAAAACCAGTGACAGCTTTAGCTTTGAAGACAAAAAGGGTTTTGGTGAAATGCTATTAACTGTTCTATCTCACAAAGTCCATATACATGGCTATTATAAGCGCGATCGCTGACAAGAAAAAAATGAAAAAATAGTTCACTCTTTCTTTTTTAGAACCAATACCACAAAGAATAGAATTTATTAGCGCGTAATCATCGCAATCTAGTGGCTTGTTTTTTGTGATCTTCTCAGATAGACCGCTTTCCTCAATGCGTTTGGCACGGGCATGTCCAACCTTGAATTTATAAACAAAGAACAGGAAAAATCCAATTATCCCTATATACCAGGCTATACTTCCATAGATAGGCTTCAAATGCATCAAAACCGTGACTACACGTATAGCAACAGTCGCTATCAATCCGATCAAAAAGAAAAGCCAAGCGGCAATAGAATCTTGACAGCTCCTGTATCCCCCACAACTTAAGGAGTGATCTGACCTTGTGTTTTTGTTTGTAGTATCTTTCATAATATATGTCATTAACGGTTCTCGAAACCCCTCTGGGCTCTGCATCCAA
>JAQUQS010000010.1 GCA_028715965.1 Candidatus Omnitrophota bacterium
CAACCGCGCGGAAAAAGTCCCTAAGACAGGCCCTGTAGCCAGTAATTGTCCTCTCGGCAAGCCCCTTTTCGACACTGAGAAACGACAGGTAGTCCTCGACATACGGTCCGATGCCCTTTTCGCCCATTTTCGCGATCCTTTCCCCCGATAACAGCCCATAAAAATAAAAAAGCCTACTCGCTCCCTAATGAGAGCAAATAGGCTTTAGTAAATTCCACCAAGTTTTCACCAAGTTCGTGTGCGTTTTCTCGCCTTTTTCAACTGATGAAAACTGACGTTCTCTGTCTTTCGCTGAATGTGTATGTTCTTGATTTTTATAGGGGTTAAAGCAAAAAAGCCTATTCCAAATATGAAATAGGCTTTCTGCTTGTTTTAAATGGTGGAGGTGCCGGGATTCGAACCCGGGTCCATGAACTCAAGCCAAAGAGTATCTACATGCTTAGTTTGTCTTTATCTTTTCCGCGGAGTCCCGGCAAACAGGACGCATCCGCGAAGCATTCCCCTAAGTACCCTTTGTTATCCGGGGACGCAACAACAAGGGTGCTTGCATATGAAGCTCAAAATGATCAGACAAGCACTGATCAAAGAGCCGCACCGGCAAACATGGCCGGTGCTGTGTACACGCCAGAGGCGAGAATTGCTTCTGCCTCAGCTACTGGATTGTAGTCTGCGTTTGTTTTTGTTTCAGGTTTTTTAAGAGGCCACCTGAGCCCTCTGCATGCTGCCCTAAGCCCATAAGAACATGTCGAGGCCTGTCACCCCCCTCGATATGTAACATACAGTCAACAGCTATATTTCAAAGAACGTTATCTATTTACTGTGCCCGCGGAAAACCCTTGCCATATCCCGCTGAGCTTCTTTCTCTTTAATGCTCTTGCGCTTATCGTAAAGCTTCTTACCCTTAGCGAGCGCTATCTCCACCTTGGCGTACCCTCTTTTAAAATACACCTTCACCGGGACTATCGTATACCCTTCCCGGGACACGCACTGGACGAGCTGTTTGATCTCAGACGAGTGCAGTAAAAGTTTCCTCGCCCTTACGGGATCCGCCGCCTCTCGCGTAAAATCATAAGGGCTTATATGCATCCCGTGAAGAAAGATCTCCGTTCCCTCTATCTTGGCGAAACTGCCCTTGAGATTCGCGTTCCCCGCCCTCAACGATTTAACCTCATCCCCCCGGAGCTGCAAGCCCGCCTCGAACCTCTTTTCAATATAATAGTCGTGCAGGGCCTGGCGATTGGTTATAAGTGTTTTATTTTCAGCCATTTTCATATCATTATATACCTTTATCCCGGACTTTTCAATACACCCGGGTTTTCGTCACTGTACGATTGACGGTAACTTCCTTTTATAGTATAATTTGAGCCTGTTGGCAATCACAAAATGCGCGGGCGTGGCGGAACTGGCAGACGCGTATGGTTCAGGTCCATATGGAGGCAACTCCTTGGGGGTTCAAGTCCCTTCGCCCGCACCATTTTACAATAAAAGAACCGGCTGGGTTACCCAGCCGGTTCTTTTATTTATATCGCGTCACGAAAGCCGTTGCCCCGGGACCACTTACCGTGACCTCATATCATGGTGGCGACATCGCGGTGTGTAACGAGTTCTATACCCCCGTCTTTTAGTTTCTTTCGCCAGTTACCGCCGAGAAGCACCTCGAGTTCACGGGGCGCGTTCACGTGCCATGGCGACTTTTCGGTAAGGTCTTCCATATTCGCCCCGGGATGCACCGCGAGCTCCGTAAGCCCGTCGGGCAGGTTATCCATCATGAAACCCAGTACCCCGTCGTCGATATTACCCGAATGGAAATGTCCGAGAAAATGATCATTGGATATCGGGTACCCCACGTCGAAATTACGTTCAAGGGCGCCGGATAGCAAGCGTAACATGTTATATCTAAATAAGTTGTGTATCGACATATGTTTTCTCACGACCGCTAACGGCTCTTTCGGGAACCGTACGTAAGGGATGTCGTTCTCCCTGGCAAGGCGCATGACCACGGTAAGCACCGACGGCAGCATATGTATGTGCTCATGGCTGTCCAGGTGGGTAATGGTAAGTCCGGCGGTATTCACCTTATCTATCTGCCGTGAGAACTCCGAATACACCTCATCCAGGTCCAGTACCCCGCGGGCATATTTCGAGACCACACCCAAGTATCCAGCCGGGAATTTTCCGTCCGGGCCCACGAGCGAACCGATAAGCGAAAGGTCCCTGGATACGGGGGAAAAGCCGCCGGTCAGGGCAAGATGTACCCCCACCTCGCGTTTTGATATATCTTCCAGCATACGCACGGCATCCACGAACTCGCTGCCCGCCGGGATAACGCTCGTTCCCGTTATGCATCCGTCAAGATAGCACGTCTTGACCGCTTCGTTCACGGACCTTGAGAGTCCCAGGTCATCGGCGTTTATTATGAGTTTTTTTACCTTCTTAGCCATGACAGTACCCTGACCTTGAGCATATCCCTGAAAGTCGCCAGGACCACGGGCAGCCTGGATATATGCGATACCCCTCCCGACCGGGAAAGGAATATCAGGGGATATTGCCGCACTTTCTGGCGGCGTTTTTTCGCGTTAAGAAAAAGCTCGACATCGACAAAAGGGCTGTGTGACACGAACCGGAGGTCCCTTATCGCCTCTCTTCTCACTATCTTATACCCGGAATTCACGTCCCGCACGTTCAGGCCGAAAAGCGTACGGACCATGAGATTGTACACGCCGGACATTATCTTGCGTTTGACCGTATCGCCTTTTTTTATCATGCTGTATCCGGTGACGATGTCCGCTTCCCTTATGAGCGGGAAAGACGCTTTTATGTTGTCTATGCTCACCGGCATATCGGAATCCATATACACGATAACATCTTTTTCCGCGCCTTTGAACCCTGCCGCGAACGCGCCCCCGAACTTAGTGTTCTTTTTCATCCGTATAAGCCGTATAGAAGGGTCCTGGGCCCGCGCGGCCTCCACGACGTCCACGCTGTCATCGGTCGAGGCATCGTCCACTATCACTATCTCATAGTCGCGTGTTATCTCCCCGGCCACCTTACGGATCCCGGCTATGGTGTCCCGTATATTATCGCGTTCGTTGAACATGGGCATAACGAACGATACGCTAAGGTCTTTTTCCATCTCTCCCTCTATTCGGCGGCAGCCGGTTTGTTGGTCAACAGAACGTCATTACCGCATTCCGCGATCGGCTCCGAGATATGTCCCGGCACGAACTGTTTCAGGCTCTCGTAATGCTTACGTTTCACTATACCCCACACCCTGCCGGCGGACTTGAAGAACTCGTTCCGGTCCTCGAACCTGTGTATATCCTTTATATCGGTACGCCCCGTATAGAACGCTATCCCCCGCCTGTGGTCCGATTCCCCGCCCAGCTCTTCCGACGGGCTCGCCATCTCGTTCACGGTTATGGAAAGTTCCCGGCTGGACTCGGCTTCGCCGATAACCGGCATAACTGTACCGACCATGATGACCCCCGCCAGCGCTATGGCCCCGGCCACGGCCATTATAGAATAAAACATCCTGCCTCTAGCGAAAAGGGCAAGCGATGCTCCTAAACCCAGAATAAATACCGTGGCCGCCGCTATCGCACCAACATGTATATACCCGTATTCGCTCCTTAAGAGCACAAGTCCCGCGATAGCGCCAACAACGGAAGCCCCGAGCGTGACTGCGTATGACCACTTAAACCCTTTGGGAAGGATGCCAACTTCAGCGGCAATAAGATATCTGGCGATATATCTTCCCGTGACCAAGGCAAGCGCCGGAAAGATAGGAAATATGTAAGTAACCAGCTTGGTACTTGAAGCGGAGAAGAACAAGAGTACGAATAGTATCCACACGGAAAGGAACACGCGACAAGGCCTTTCGGCCGCGTCGGGGTCTTTCCTCCCCCTGTACATATCGGAGAACGCCACGGGAAGAAAAAAACTCCACGGGAAGAAGCCTCCTATCACGACGGGAATATAAAAGAACGGCGAAGCTCCTATCCTGTGCTCGGGGACAAGGAACCTTGTGACATTATGGAACCCGAAAAATTCATCGATAAAGACACTACCGTGCAAGACGTAAGCCGTAATATACCACGGGAGCGCCGTAACAAGAAACACGGCCGAGCATAAAACCCACGGGACCTCTTTAAGCCTGCGCCGATCGCGAAGCGGAAGCACATATGCCCCGACCGCGACGGTTATTACCATAATGCCTATAGGGCCCTTCGTAAGCACCGCCAGGGCCGCCATGATGGCAGACAAGACGTAATACGGCACCTTCCTTTTGTCCCATGCCAACACGAAAAAAAGCACTGAATAAAGTATCGTGACCGTGAGCACCATATCAGTCACACATGCCCTCGCTAGGGCCGCGTATTCCAGACAGGTAGCCATGATCACCGCCGAGATGAACCCCGTGAACGACGAGAATAATTTTCTTCCGAGCAGGAATACTCCTATAACCCCCGCCAGGCCAAATAACGCCGACGGGAATCTCGCGGCGAACTCACCTATCCCGAAGACAAGGTACCCGATCATCACCAGCCAGTAAAAAAGTACGGGTTTTTCGAATTGCGGTTCACCGAAAATGATCGGGGTTGACCATTCCCCGGCCTGGAGCATCTCTTTGGCGGTCTCGGCGTAAAAACTCTCGTCCGGATCGGTGAGCGGCATATCCCCCAGCTTGGAGAAAAAGAGGCACGCGCTTACTGCCACCAATATAATAAGGTAAATATGGGTCTTTTTTGCGGTTATAGCCATTATCCCCCTTTTTCTAAAGCACCGGGACGGTGCGGATATTAATAATATATACCAATATACCGCCAAGTCAATACGTTTTTATCTCTGTTACCGGCTCACTTGACGTATAAGTACTTATACTATATACTATTTCCAAACTTGTTTATTTATCTCGTCGGCTAAATTACCTGTTATACGACATTATATCCGAAAAGGAGACGCATGAAGAAATTAGCCGTATTAGTGCTATTAGCTTGTTTTGCCCTGCCCCAACTCGCTTTTGCCGGAGCATGGACGCTGCCGAAGAACAACGTATGGCTGGAATACTCTATGAAGGCCAACTGGTCAAAAGAGGATTTCAACAGTAGTTATGACAGGGGCCGGAAGGCCAAGAATGCCCGGTCATGGGGATGGTCGCTGAATCCCAAGATGGAATACGGTGTGACCGATTGGCTGACCATACTCGGAGGGGTAGAATACAAGGAAGCCAAGTACAAGGAATACGGCCGCCCGCCCGCATGGGGTCCTTACCGGGTAAAAAGCCACGCGGCACCCACCGTTGATTTTGGGGCGCGTGTCAGGCTCCAGGAAAAACCTTTCGTATTCAGTATACAGGCCAGGGCCTTTATCTATACCGGCTGGGGCCAGGACGAGAACCCGCGCTTATCGGACGGAAGTGACGGTTATGAACTGCGCTGGATGATCGGCAAGGTCTGGGACGACCGCAAGATACCTTTCTACATCGGGCTTGAACAGGGTTACAGGTTCTACAACCGCGAGGTTGCCAACCAGATACCCATATTCGTCGAGGCCGGGTTCTGGCCGACCAAATGGCTTCTTATAAAAAGCGAGGTGGACGCTATCATATGCCACGACTCTACGGGGAACGTGGAAAAAGACTACGCTATATGGCGTATCGGCCCGTCTTTCCAGCTCCTGGACCTTTATGACGCGCTTACCGGAAGATCAATATCGTCGGGAAGCGTTACAAGCGACGTTACCCGTTCGGACAAGTCCCTCAATCTCGACATACAGTACGGCTACTGGTTCTGGGGCCGCAATGTAGCCGCCGACCAGGAACTCGTGGCGAAGATATCCACACAATTCTGATGTATCGATACCGGCTTGCCGGATAAAATAAAAAAGCGGAGGAATATTCCTCCGCTTTTTTATTTTATCCGGCAGACACGCCTTCTATTCGGTCTTTATACTATCAAGCTCTTCCTGCATACGTGCCGTCGCCTTCTTAAGCTCTTCCACGGGGTCAGCGCCTTTAAGCACCACCATCTGTACGGCATGGTTCACGAACCTGGTACTCGCGTCCCAGGCCAGCACGGGCGGCGGCCCCTGGGCGTCATTAGCCTGCATCTTGAGCACCTTCTTGAACTTATCGTCCGCCGGCAGGTCTTTCCATGTATCCATGTTCGGGGGAAGGTAGGCATCCTCCGTCTCCAGCGAGGCCTGGTATATCTTTATCTGGTTCTCCGGCTGGAAAAGGAACTTTATGAATTCCCACGCCTCCTGTTTTTTCTTGGACGCGGAAAAAATACCGAGGATACGTCCCCCTATCAAAGCCGTTCTTTTCCCGCCCGGTCCTTCCGGGAGCATCGCTATGGACCATTTATCCTTGATCTCGGGAGCTCCGACCGAAAGGCTTATTATCTTCCAGTTGCCGGATATCGCGATAGGATAATCACCCGTACGCAGTCCCTGTTCCAGAGGAACGGCCGTTCTTGGCATGCCTTCCCGGTAAAGTTCCGCCATGAAAGCGAGCGCCCTGGCCGATTCCGGGGAATCCAGGGTGACTTTGGTATAATCCTCGTTGTAATAACTGCCCCCGGCCTGCCATAGGAAAGGAGAATACCCTATCCACTCAAGAGAACCCCAGTCCAGCACTATGCCTTTATCCTGGTCTTTCAGTTCCTTGAGCTTGGCAAGAAGCTCCTCCCACGTCCTGGGCGGCTGCGGGATGATATCTGACCTGTAATACATTATGTGTTCGGTCATGTCGAACGGTATACCGAAGATCTTGTCCCCGAACTTTGTCGACTCCAGTATACCCGGGAATATCTTCGCTTCGATGGCTTTCACGTCCTTGGGAAAAGCCTGCTTGAGGTCTACCATCGCCCCCAGTTCGCCGAACCTGATGCCCCAGGTAAGACCCATAGTGCCTATGTCCGGGGTCACTCCTCCGGCTATGGAGGTCAGGTATTTGCTGTGCGCGTCCCCCCATGAGATGGCCTGACAGGATATCACCACACCCGTCTCGGCGGTGAACGCCTTGCTTAGTTCGACTATGGTCCTCGCTTGTCCCTCCGACCCTACCAGCCAGATAACAAGCTCTTTCCTGTCTTTCGGGCCACCTCCGCATCCGGCACAGGACAAGGCAAGAACGCCCGATAAGAACAAGAGAAAAATCCGTCTCAACATCTATATACCCCTTAGACCATTTATACCTTAGCGAACATGTCCTGTATGACAAGCGCGGCCGCGCCTGCGGCCACCACATCCTCTCCCAGGCTGGTCGGGAGTATCTTGACCACCTTGAGGGATTCTTCGTATGCCCATCGTCTCACGGATTTCCTTACACTTGAAAGGAAGATATCCCCGCCTTTCTCTATACCCCGCCCCACTACGACGGCTTCCGGGTTGAAAAGGTTTATAAGGAAGGCTATCTTGGTACCGAGATAATTCCCCGCGTCCTCAAGGACCTTCAGGGATACGCGATCACCTCTTTCCGCGGCTTCCACTACGGCGCCGAAATTCACCTTATCCATGTCGCCGCCCAGCATGTCCATAAGTATGGACCTCTCTTCACCGCTCTCGGCATACATCTTTTTGGCCTTCTCCGGCACCCCCAGGTCTATGCCCCGTGACCTGAGGCAACATCCGTGGTCATAATTCTCCCAGCAGTTGCTTGGCGTGTTCTCGACCCCGTTGACCGGACGAGGCGGGTTTATATTAAGTTCTCCAGCGCTCTTCGTCGAACCGTAATAAAGCTCGCCTTTGATCACAAGCCCGCAGCTTGAGTCCGAACACAGAAATATGAGGTTCTCCGCCATACTCCCTTCGCCTATCCCGGACCAGCGTTCGCCGAAAGCCGCGAGTGTAGCGTCATGCTCGATTATGGCCGGCACGCCGAACCTTGTTTCCAGCTGGGAAAGAAGCGCGGTAAAACTGACTATATGCTCGTTCTCGACGGCGTACCTGACCATACCGCGGTACCTGTCGATAACGCCCCATATACCTACCCCTACGCCTTTTATGCTGCTCCTGGGAATAGCCGAGGTCTCGACCACTTTATCCGCCAGTGTAAGGACCTTTTCGGTAAGTTTCTCGAAAGACTCTTTCTCCTTCAGCACTTTCTCACGCGCGAGTATCTTGCCTGATATATCCATTACTATCGCGACGATAGAAGCGTCGTTCGCGAGATGCGGGGCCCCCAGGTCTATCCCTATGCTGTACCCATGGTCCGGGTTGAGCTTAAGGAGTTCCGGCCTGCGTCCCCCGGTGGAAATATCCAGTCCCGTCTCGAAGACTATCTTGTTCTTTATGTACTTGCTTACATAGTTGGACACGGTGACTATGTTGAGGTCCGTTATCTTGGAAATATCCGCTCTTGAGATCTCACCACCTCGCCGAATGGCGTCCAGCATGCTAAGGTTCCTGCGCTCTTTTTCAGAAAACCTTTCATCCTTCATGATAAAATTTCTCATCTCGGATACTCCTTTTTGCTAAAAAGTTTGCCCCACACACAGCCATGATCCGGCTTATCTGGGAGACGGCTTAGCGTACCATTCTTTTACAAGCGTTTCCGCCGGTTTGTTCTGCGGAGTGAAGTTCCTGTTGTACTCGCCACCCATGTTGACGTTAGTTCCCCAGTACCACCAGTACATGCCGTAGAACCAGTCCTTTTCCCAGAAAATATCCAAAAGCACTTTATAATATCTTTCCTGCAGCTTAAGGTTCACCTCGCTGCGCGGTACATGCTCCCACGGCCTGATAGCCGCGCCATCGGCGGACGAACAACCTATCTCGGGGAATATTATGGGTTTATTGACGCTTTTCTGGAAATCCTCCATCTCCGTCACCCACTTGGCCCAGCCTTCCTTCAGTGTGTCATAGCTGGGGTCCATCTCCTCCGTCAGGGGAAAATACGCGTTTATGCCCACATAATCCAGGATATCCCAGAACCTTATGTCCTGGTACCTGTCCCAGTGCGCGGCATAAGTAAGCGCGCCGCTGTACCTGCTTCTCACGGCCTTGATCAGGTCCCTCCAGAGATACCCTTTGCTGGTCGCTGATGAAGAGAGTTCGGTCCCGACACAAAGCATCTCCACCTTGTTCTTCTCCGCCATGTCGGCGTAGTAAAGCACATATTCGGTGTATTTGCGGAACCATTCATCCCAATCAGCTTCCCTCACACAGCCTATCTCGCCTCTCCAGCTGCCGTCGGTCTTGTCCAGTAGGTCAAGATGCAGTTTGAGCATTACCTTCATCCCGAGTTCATGCGCCTTATTGATAGCGTGTACCATCGATTCGTCCGATGGCGTCTGGCCCGTCCTCTGTATATCCCCGGTCCAGCAGGTCGTCTGGTACCACGTGACGAGTATACTGGTCCATTTCGTGCCTATCTCGCCAAGGCGTGTGAGCGAATTATCGGAAGATCCTTCCAGATAAGCGCCGTTCGACCACGTCGCGTATCCCATACCCTTCTGGAACTCGATCGCTGTGCCCTTCTTGTTGAAAAGGCTCATGCTTATGAGCACAGCCCCGACCACCGCTACAGCGGCTATCGCCGGAACAAGCTTGTTTATGCTTCCCTTTTTTGTTTTTGCCATTTTTTCCCCTTTATCCTTTATTTTTCCGTTGTTCACAGCCGGCCCTCACGGGCCGCCCTCCGTCTTCCGCTATTTATAACACCGGCTTTCAAGATTTTATAAGTCCGAAAGAACGGAGTACGGAAATGCCCGGGCTGAACGCCCGGGCCTCCTTTATCTCCCGACCCTTATATTGTCCACATAGATCGGCCCGCTGTACTGGGGTTTGCGGTTGGATTCGATCCTGACCGCTATCTTCCGGACATCCTCGGCGAACCTCTTATCCGGGACGATCCTTTTCCAGTCATAGCTGCCCGGTTCTATGCTAGCCGTAAGCGTGACCCATTCGCCGGCGACAAGCGGCACACTGCTGCTTTGCTCGACGAACCTCCAGTTATCCCCTATGGTCAGGATAAGTTTGGCCTTAAGCCCTTCCGGCGTATTTTCCGGCACATATATATCAACCCTGATGACCCGGTAAGAACTGAGATCGAGATATTGCTGGATCTCCACGAGTGCCGCGTTCCACGACCCTCCCGGGAAATCGGCGTTGAACTTCATGCTGGACCTGCCCTGCGAAGCCACGTCCTCGGATATCACGATATCCTTGGCCACATAGTCGCTCTTACCCTGCGCCCACATAGGTATCTCCCACCCTTTGAGGTTCCCCTCGAAGTCGTAATAAACACGCTCCTCGGTTATCGGCGCGTCCGAAGGCACTAATACCTCTTCCTGCACTTCGGTAGCCGCCTCGGTGGATGACGGAGCCTTTACCTGGCCGGGCGCCTGGGACTTCCCACACCCTGTCATAAAAAATATCATTCCGGCCATACATAGGACCGTCGCAAGGGAAAAAATTAAACTCCTGGATCTCATATCCTGTCCTTTCATTAAGATACGTTCGTTTCCACGCAGTTCTCCGCCACACTTGCCCGCGAAACAACGAGCAGAAAGCCCTGTGGCAGGGCTTTCTGCTTGCGTAATGCATGTATAAAGGGCCCGAAAAGGCCCAAGAACAACACTTACTTTATCACCCTGATGTTGTCTACATATATCGGACCGGTATATGCCGGTTTGTTGTTGGACGTGACCCTGACGTCGATCTTTCTTATATCTGCCCTGAAGGAGTCATCCACCTGTATACGTCTCCAGTCGATGCTGCCCGGCATAAGATCGCCTTCTATCGTGGTCCATTTGCCCGGTTCAAGCGCGGTCTCACGGCTCTGTTCTACCCACTTCCAGCTGTCGCCGACCGTGAGTATTATGGAACCTTTAAGTCCTGCGGGAGCGTCCTCGGGCAGGTATACATCAACGGCTATCTTGCTGTAATCGCTCCAGTCATAGTACTGCATTATCTCGACTATCGCTCCGGTCCACCTGCCACCCGGGAAATCAGCGTCTATCTCAAGACTCTGGGTGCCCTCAGAAGCGTACATATCGGACGGTTCGATGGAATTCTGCACATGATCCGGTTTCTCATATGCCCAATCCGGTATTTCCCAACCCTGAAGGCCGCTTTCGAAACCGAAAAGTACGGTCTCTTCTTCCGCGCCGGCGACCATGCTGACACTTATCAACGCCACGGCTGCCATTAACATTATGATCTTCTTCATGACACTTCCTCCTTTTTTTACTGTATACAACAGAACTTTATTCCTTACCCAACCACTTGCTTATAACTTCTCCCGCGGTCTTACCCTTGATCGTAAAGCCAAGAGGGCTCCACCTGTCCTGCGGGAAATACTGCCACACATAATATCCCTTGAACCACGACCTCTGGGTGAGCACATCGAACATGGCCTCGAAACAATCCGCCTGTTCCTGCTGGTCTTCCTTGTTGGAGATAGCCACCCAGGGCTGCCTTGCCGACCCGTCGGCGGAAGGATACCCTATCTCCGTAAGTATGACACCCTTGCATGTCTCCAGGCCTTTTTCAGTATACCACTTTTCTATATCATCGGCGATGGTGTTCCACGCCGCCTTGAGCTCTTCTACCGTGGGTTCATCGCTGGAAGCTATGGGAAAATACGCGTCTATGCCTATGAAATCCATTCTGGACCAGAAAGGCACTTCTTTGTATTCCGTCCAGTTGGCGGAATATACGAGGTCCCCCTTGTACACTTCCTTTATCTTATCTATGACCCGGTCCCATCTGTGGGCCCAGGCCTCGAACGTGGTCGCTTCCAGCTCCGTGCCTACGGAGAAAAGCTCCACACCGTTCTTCTGCGAGAACTCGGCGTATTTAACAATGAACTTTTCGTAACTGTCGAACCATTCTTCGGAAGGCATTATGTTTATACGCGCTTCGTCGGTCCTGGGATCGACATGCGGTTTTATCATGACCCTGAGGCCCAAAGTATGACACGTCTTGACCGCGTGTTCAAGAGACGCTATGGTCGGCGTATCCCCATCAGCGGTATCGTTGATGAATATCTCCGTCGAGTCTATTTTATCCTGGTACGCGGGGACCATTATGGCCACGCTGTCATACCCGGTATTCTTAAGCTCCACCAGAGTGATATCGGACACGGGAAGCTCGAGCTCGTCCGACATCCATGACGTGTACACAACACCCTTCTGAAATACCTTCTCGGAGAACGGCACCACGGCGGAAGCGTTCTCGGAGAGGAGCTCTTTGGCTTCCTCTTTCTTGGCGGCCTCGTCCCCTTTCGAAAGATATTCCTCTTTCGTGGTCTTAGCTCCCGGGTTATGCGAAGCCGGGCCGTATATCTCGACCTCCCACATTGATATACCCCAGTCCTCGTTAGCCCTTTTTACCCCTTCTATCTTGACATAGCGGCACTTTATGGGGCTGAACACGGATTCGACCATGCCCGGATGGCCGTTCTTCTCATAATAGACCTCCTGCCATTTCTTTCCGTCGGAGGAAACAAGTATCTTGTATTCGGACGCGCAAGCCCTTTCCCACCGGACGATCACGTTGTTGACCACGCTTTCCTTACCGAGATCGAAAGATATCCACTGGTCGTCCGAATTGTAGTCACTGGACCATCTCGTGATCATATCGCCGTCAACCGGGGCCATCGGGTCAGGCTCAGGCGCCCAGTCGGGCGTCTGGTCAAAACTCGAGGCCTCCGCGCCTTCGACCACCAGATAAACAAGAGGCTCTCCCTCAGCTACCCCTACCACCGTCTGGACGGACCCTTTCGCGGAAGACATCCCCGCATCGCCGGACTTTTCACCGCACCCGCTTATGACCAGTGCCATCATCATGACAAGAAGAACCGAAATATCCCTTTTTTTCACTTTCATATCACCTTTCCTTTTTCATTTATTGTCCGGTTACAACGCGTGGCCGCGCTCCCCCTTTTAGGCCAGTGATCGCGGCACCCTTGATAATATACTTCTGGAACACGAGGTATACTACCAGCATAGGCACCGTCGCTACTACGGCCCCGGCCATTACCATCGCGAAATTCGCCCCGAACTGTCCACTGAGAACGGCCAGCGCCAGCGGGATCGTCCTCATGCTGCTTGTGTGTATTATGACCAGCGGCCATACGAAATTATTCCATTGCTGCAGGAAGGTGAATATCGCCAGCGTCGCCATTACAGGCTTTATGAGCGGCAATATGACCTTCCGGTATATCATGAACTCACTGCAGCCGTCTATCTTGGCCGCGTCTATAAGGTCATCCGGTATGCTGTATATGAATTGCCTGTTAAGGAATATGCCGAACGCGCACCACGCCATCGAGGGTATTATCAACCCCTTGTACGTATTGAGCCATCCAAGGTTCTTTACAATAACGAAACCCGGGATGATGTTCACCTGCCACGGGATCATAAGGGACCCCAGTAAGAGGAAGAACAGCTTGTCCCGTCCCCAGAACTTGTGCTTGGCAAAAGCGTAACCCGCCAGAGATGTCGCGAATACATTGAAAAGCGTTATGGCCCCGGCCACGAAAAGGCTGTTGAAGAGATACCTGGCCATCGGCACCATTTTAAAAAGGTCGGTGTAAGGTTTAAAGGTCGGGTTCTTCACTATGAAACTTGGCGGATAGGATTGTATCTCCGAAAGGGGTTTTATGGACGTCACGAGCATCCACGCGTAAGGAAGTACCATCGTGATCGCCCCCAGGCAAAGGAAAACGTATATCACCGTCCTTATGAGCAGTGGATCTTTCCTTGTGTCTATGCCTGGATATAACATGCCTCGCCCTTCCACCCGTCCTTAATAGCGTATATCGGTCTTCATCAACCGTTTGTTTATCATCGTAAGGATAAAAATAAAACAGAAAATTATGTACGCGAGCGCCGAAGCGTATCCCATCTCGAACTTCTGGAACCCTTTATCGTAAAGATACGCGACTATGGTAAGCCCGCTGTTAAGCACTCCACCTATGTCCCCTTGTCCACCCGTCATTATATATACCTGTTCAAAGACCTGGAAACTGAAGATAAAGCTCATCATAGTGACGAAAACTATAGTAGGTTTGAGCAAGGGAAGCGTCACATAAAAGAATTTCTTCCAGAACCCGGCACCGTCAATCTCCGCGGCCTCGTACATCACAGGCGGTATGGTCTGAAGCCCCGCCAGGAAAAGCATCATGTTGCACCCTACCCCGGCCCATATGGACATGATCATTATGGACGGCAGGGTCCAGGCCGGATCGACCAGCCAATCCACGGGCTGGGCCCCCAGTTTCATTATGAAATAGTTGAACAGCCCGTATTTCTCGCCGGCGTACAGCCACTTCCATATTACGGAAACAGCCACTATGGCGGTCACCGTTGGAAGGAAGAATATGGACTTAAAGAAGTTCTGGAAATGAATCTTCTGATCTATCGCCACCGCGAGAAGAAGCGATATGCATATGCCCAGGGGCACCACACCTATCACATAGACCACGGTGTTCTTTATGGCCTGCCAGAATAGCGGATCGTTAAAAAGTATGTTCTTGTAGTTGGCAAGACCTACAAAACGCGGAGCATGTACGATATCGTATGAGGTAAAGGACCAGAAAAAAGAAATAAGGACAGGCGCGAGCTGGAAAACAAGGAACAGGATAGCGGGTACTATGATGAAAAAGTATGATGTTTTTTGTTCTTTAAGCTTCTGTAAGATCGTTGCCGTCCCCATCGCTCTCCCTGGCGCTGAAACACTTAAGATACACAGTTTTAAGGATTTAGAGTTGTTATTTTACAAAATATTCACTAATATGTCAACTCTCTATATTTATAAATGCTTTTAAAAATTATCTTATTAATTACTATTATATCATTAAAACACCGGCATAACTATGTTTTTGTAAGTTGTTGTGAACAAAGGTGTTGCGTATCTTTACGCGGGGGAGAAAGTATCTATTATCTCGGTCCTGCCACCTTCGGCCTTTAAAATGAAGCGCTCACTTGACGCCGGAACAAGAAGCATTTCCCCACCCGGTCGCGCCTTGGGTATATCATAAGCTTTTTCCCCGACAACAACGGACGCCTTGCCGTGAACGGTCACCAAAGTATGAAAACTGTTCACGCCCCCAAGCTCCAGCTTACATCCTTTTTCCAGACAGACCCTGTGTACCTGGAGCCCTTTATCCTCGAACCCGCCAGGCAGCTTCTCAACGAAACGGCCATCCTGGTCATATACCGTTTCCGGGCGCATGTCCCCGGCAATACCGGGAGTCATCTCGTTCACCCTGTCAACATCCAGCTTTTTCTGCGCACCTTTCCTCTCATAGCCCGGAAAATAGTACCTGACCGGATACGTGGCTCCATCCTCAAGGGACTGTGTAGGTCCGGGGATCTGCGGCTCCACTATCTCTATGCCCGGCCCCAGCGCGTGAAGCGTGCCGGCCGGTATCGGGATGACATCCCCGATGTTGACCTTCCTGTAATTATAGAAAACCTCCATGTCCTTCCTGGCCTTGGTAACGTTCTCGAAATATCTTCCTATCGACGGCTTCTCGGCCAGCACCCTTTTGGCCGCAAGGATAACATCACCCGTATCCTCCATTATGGTCCCGCAGCCTTCTTCTTCCAATATATCTATAAGCTCGTTAAGCGCCTTTCCGTACGCCAAGAGGGCCAAACCATACATCCGGGTCACCGACCCGCCGTACTTTTCTACGGATCCTTCGCTGAACCCGACGATAAGGGACGGCTCCTTTCCCGCGACCGATGTATCTATGCCCGTTATTATCCATAATTCGTTCTTCGCGTCATGGAACTGCAGGGATAGCCTCCCTTTCGGCGTCAATATCTTAACAAGTGGAAGCGTGTTCCCGAAATGCTCAATAACGTCTTTTCCAAGCACTTCTTCGGTACTTTCAGAGAAGATAGCCGCCATAGGCGCGGTATACGCGCCTATCCGGGCTATGGAACTTTTTTCGCCAGCCTCCGCGCCATACCAGTATTCTCCTATGCCTCCTATACCCCACACCTTTGGTTCCTCGTATGGCATGAGATATACGGGTTTGCCGGACCTTACCCCAAGAACTATCTCCTTTAGCGCGGCCTCATCGGCGCCCGTAGCGGAATACGCCTGGGCCCCGGCGGAAGCGTGTTTGACCTTACCTGACATATCGTTAATTATCGAGACCAATATTCTCCCCCTTTTGCTGACTATCATCTTCGCCCTGTCCTCGGTATCGGAAGTCGCGTATACCCTGAATTCCGGCGCGTTCCCCGAAGGCCTCAAGTGGCAGACATCGCCGCTTTCGAACATGATCCTTATACCGTCCGTAAAATCGATGGCCGTGATGTCGCCCAGGCCCGGAACACAAGTGAAATAAGAGTTCAACCTGGCCACGGAGTACAGCAGTCCCGCGGAACAAGCCGCGTCCGTTCCATTGGCGACCATGTTGCCGTTATTGACCTCTACACGCGTAATATCCCCGTTCGCCGGGGACAGGTCCCTTATGATCTTTTTCCCCATCTCGGCCGTATACGTACCGCACCCTTCGGTCCGGTCATCCACCACGTCGGCGTAAGTGAAACGCGCGGGCAAATTCTCTTTTATGAACCCGGAAAGCGCGCGCCCGGACCTCATGGCCAGTACCAGCACGCATATTATAGGCAGTACCGCGTCACGCGTGGGCAAGCTCTTCAATACACCTTTGCCCGTATCCGTATCGCTTCCCAGTAGGAACCCTCCGTTGGACTCCCAGCTTACCACCTTTGACGCCGGGTTAGCGCCAAGCTCATCCAGCATGGCCTTTATGACATAAGGAGAACCTATTTTAGTCTGTCGGAGCCTGATCCCGCGTTCCTCCAGGGCGCTCACTACCGCGTCATTAGCGCTTATCGGTATGGCGGCGAAATCCGGTTTAAGATAAAGGCATACAAGCGCGCCCAGTTTGTCCCCGGGCAGGAAAACACCTTGTTCATCGGCCACGAGCGGCCTGTCGGAATCCCCGTCCATGGAAACTATGGCGAACGGCTTGTGTTCTTCCGCCCACTGGGAAAGAAGCGAACGTGTATCTTCCGATACCTTTTCCGTATCGACCGGAACGAACTCCCCGCTCCGTCCCACGCCGATCACTTCGGCTCCGAGATCGGAAAGCACTTTCTTGAGCATGTCCCTGCCCACCGCGGAATGCTCATATACCACTATTCTCCGGCCCTTGAACATATCCGGGGGGAAAACTTCCGTATAACGCTTTATATAGGCTTCTTCCGCTTCTTTTTCCATCGTGACGGCCGGTAGCGGGACCTTCTCGAGGAACGCGCCGGTATCATCAAAAAGCCCAGGCGTCATGGCCCTCACGGCTTTGACATTCCTCAATATGTCATCCTCATCATCCTTCAGGACCTCGCCGGACCTTTTGGTGAACTTGATACCGTTCCTGTCCGCCGGGATGTGACTCCCGGTGACCATGACACTGGGAACTCCTCGGAATATGGCGAAATTCGCGAGCGCGGGACTGGGAATAAGCCCGCAATACAGGGTCTGGCAGCCAGAATCGAGGATAGCTTTATGTACAGCGGCCATTATGCGAGGGGTGCTGGGCCTGCGGTCGCCTGCCAGGGCTATCTTGCCTCCACGGGACAGCTCTCCACGTTCCAGGAGAAAAGATATGAAACCTCTGGCGTTTATATAGCACTCCCTGTCGGTCATATGCTCTACACGGTCCCTGAGGCCGCTTGTACCGAACTTGAGCGTGTTCTGTTCTTTATTTTGAGACATTACCCGGTATTTCCCCCTGTTGGTATATACATACATCCGGGGATGTATATTATTATCATTTTACAATACGGGGATAGTATATGACAAACTCGCTTTTTTGCCAAGTACAATGACCCGAAAAAAAAGAGCAGGCCTTTCGCGTCGGCCTGCTCTTTCTGTACATATATCCACCCTGCTCCTGTCCGTTACACGGACCACATGACCTTTCTTCTCTGGTGCAGCTGGTCTGTCGGGTTGAACGGCCTTATCGGCATAGTAGCCAGTAACCGGTTGACTATCTGGAGGAACCCGCTCATGCCGCTTTCCAGAAGCGCTAATATGTTCTCGTTGCTTATCGCGAAACCGGGTCTTGACCTGAGGTCCCCGACCTCGGAATATGAAAGAAGTCCGTACAGGTCCTCATATTCTATCTCGGGCTGTTCCTCGGGCCTTGTCTGGTCGAAATACGCCTTGAGGTCCCAGAGTATGCTTTCCGTATTCGGTTTTTCATATTCACGGGCGAAAACATCAGGCGTTACGGCAGCCTGGGTAAGACCGGTAGCTATGGTCTCCCACGTATGCATAAGTCCCCTGCCGCGCTCATAACCCTTACCGGCATCGAAGATATCCTCCGGCAATATGCGGAATTTCACGCCCTGTATGAAGGCCGTTCTTTCCCTGGCCTCCGCGGACGCCGCGTCCATGCTTTCGGTCTTTGCCACAAAAGCGTCTATATCGCTTTTCTTCGCGTATAACACGTTAACGGCCCTCGGATCGAACATCTTCATGGCAAGCTCCAGGCCTTCTCCCGCCTTAAGCCCGTCGTCGTCGGTATAGGACCTTATCGCTATCCCATCGCTGACATCCTTCTGGAACTCTTCCTGGTACCATTCGCGTGTACCGGCCCGGGAAGAAGTGTCGTTCCCGTCAATGAACATCCTCGCGGGCATGATGTTATTTATGCTACCCGCCTGCTTTATCTCTCCCTGGTGCTTGCGCACCATGTTGAACGCCCCGTAAGCGGCGTTCTCTGAGAGGTCGTTGACATAATATATATCCACCACGGCCTTGCCATCGCCAGTCTTTTCCACCACATACCTGGTGTAATCGGTGTCCCCTTCAAGATAATTGAAGCCCATGGGCTCCTCGTCGCTCTCGGAGAGTTGCCTGACCACCTGGCCCTGGGCATTTATCAGGTTCACAGAACCCGACCTCACCCTGAGTACCGGGAATTTGGTGTCCAGCTCTTCCCTTGTAAGTACCTTATCCAGGCCCATCCTGCCGACAAGCGCCACCTGGTCGAATGCCTGTACGGCGCCGCCATCCTCGTTCAGGTTAACGGTCACGGCATATTCATGGTCACCGGTAGCCAGTATCTGTTCTCCCTTTATCCCAAGATCGACCGTCACGGCGGCAGAGAGCGTCTGGGCCCACTGGCCGTCAGCCGAAGCCGCCTGCCTGCCCGGCGTCCACCTTGAAGGCCCTACCGTTTCAGCCGGGGAGCTCAGCGTCACTTCGACCATGGAAGGTATTATCTGGTTCACACCGAGCGTTACCATCTCATTGGCCCTTTCCGCGGTAGCGGCGGTGGTATAGTTCCTGAATTCCGGCGCGTTCCCCGAAGGCCTGAAATGGGATACTTCGCCGTTGTCGAACACTACTTTTATCCCGTCAAGTATATCTATCGTACTTATCCTGCCGAACCCTCTTTCGGAAGTAAGTATCTGTTCCCCGAAAAGATCGCGTACCCTGTCCCATTCCGCGAGGTCCGTTTCATCAAGTTCGCTTATCGGGATGATCTCTGTCTCGAAGAAATATTTATCAGCTATTTCCGGCCCGGCCTCCTGGTCCAGCACTCTCCGGAGCGCCGTGCCTTCGGCGAAATTCACTGCTATAACGTTCTTGTCCTTGAGTTTGGGCGAGAATTTCTTGACCGTGCTCGCCATGAGATCGAAGCCCTGGTTACCTTCTATCTTCCTCCCGGCCTGGTCCCTGAAATCATCGAACACCCCCGCAGTATTGTATACATGAGGTATTTCCTGGTCGATGAGCTGTTGCACCGTAAGGCCCTTCTGTTTAGCCAACAGGGCCGAAGCTATCAATGGAAGCACCGCGTCGCGTGTGGGCAATGCCCTGAGCGTCCCGTTCATAAGGTCTATATCGCTGCCGAGAAGGAACCCGCCGTTCGCCTCCCATGAAAGTACAAGCTCATTCTCATGCCCGCGGCCGGCTTTTGTCCAGTCGTTCATGGCCTTCACTACATGCGGTGACCCTATCTTGGTCTTGACCACCTTTATATCCATTCTTTCAAGTTCCGCTACTACGCCCTCGTTGGTGCTGACAGGCAAGGAGACCATCTCCGGTTTCTGCCCGTTCTCGGCAAGGAATTTCGTCACCAAAAGCCCCAGTTTATCCCCGGTAAGGAAATTGCCCTGATCATCCACGAATAGTGGCCTGTCGGAATCCCCGTCAGTGGATATAATGACATCCGGACGGTATTTGTTCGCGATAGCCGCGAGTATGCCCCTGGTCTTGTTGGAGACTTTTTCCGTATCCACCGGAACGAATTCCTCGCTGCGAAGGTTTATATTCTCCGTGACCTCTTCACCTGTCTTCTCGTCGGTGTATGTGATCTTTATTATGTTATCCTCTTCGCGCCCTTCAATATACCTGCCCTGCTGGTCCACACCAGGCGTTATGACCTCGGCGCCGAGTTCCCTGTATATACGGGAAACTATATCGCGTCCTACGGCTGAATGCTGGTAGATGAACACTTTCTTCCCGCTGAACACATCCGCCGGGAACACGCTTGTATACCTCTGGACAAAAGTCTGTATGCTCTCTTCCTGTCTGGCCTGCAGATCAAATTCCGGCTCCGTCTTGAAACTTCCGTCCTGGTTGAACAGCGACTCTTCCCAGCCAAGCGAGTATTCTTCGGCCCTAGCTTTAGCTACGTTGGACAGTATGCCGCTTTCGTCCTGTTTAAGCACTTCACCGCTCTTCTTGTTGAACTTTATACCGTTCCTGTCGGCGGGAATATGACTACCCGTGACCATGATGCTGGGCTTGGCGCCGATGAAGCCTTCCAGCGCAACGCTGGGTGACGGCAGGTACCCTCTGAGGTCCGCGGTCAGCTCATATCCCTGGGCCAACCCTTCGTCCTCTATGGCTTTGGCAAGAGCCGTCATAAGACGCGGGGTGCTCGGTCTGAGATCGCCCGCTATGGCGATAGAATCCACTCTCCTGACCTCTCCCTGCTCGATAAGATACCGCACAAAGCCCCTGGTATTTATGTATACTTCCATGTCCGTAAGTTTCTCCACCGTATCCCTGAGACCGCTGGTGCCGAACTTTAAAGGCTCGACGTTCTTATAATAGTCCTTGCGGTCCTGGTTCACTATCGCGACAAGCGCTCTTACCGCTCCAAGCTCGGCCTCGGCCAGCTTGATGTTCTCGGGAGTCGTCGGAAGCGCGAATATCCTCAGATATTCCGCTACTCCGATCTCTGGTACTCCCTCGGCTACCATCATCCTGTAGGCTATGGACCTTCTCGCGTCAGCCTCATCCGAGGATATCCTTGCCGCCCAGGATTCTTTCTTTCCCGCGTCGCTGAACTTCCCGTTCTTCCTGTCAGCCCCGGCCTTTTCCTTTAATTCCTGGACCTTGGCCGCCCTCATAAGGCCCATGGTCCTCGCCATCTCCGCCGGGCTGAGCTTATCGTCCATCTTACCGGTGGACCGCAGCCTCCTGGCCATGTCGTCCCTGGTCTTTTGTATGCTGTCGATCGTGACGCCATCCTGCGCCATGAGCTGGGCTATATCGTTATACGTATATAAATTGTCATAGATGAATTTCTCCTCATTCCAGTCTACGCTCCCGTCCCTGGTGACGTCGGTCCTCATCTGTATCCTTCCGACGGTCGGGTGGAATATGTTGGTAAGGAGCTGGCCGGAGGTAATGGACACTTCGTCATCCACTACGTTATAGACAAGGGCGTCGTTCGCGTTAAGTTTGATTATCGTGCTTCCTATTATAACCGCGTTCTCGGCCACTACGTTCTCGAGATAGCTGTTTATTACGACGCAATTCCTGAGCCGTCCTCCCTTTATCGTGGAATTCTGCACGATCGAATCCCTTATGTCCATATACGCTACCCCGGCTCTCGTCGCTACCGCGCGACCTTCGGCGAGGGCTTCGGGAGTAAAACGCTTTCTTGTGTCGTCGACCGACGTCGTGTCCCCGAGAACGGATCCGGATATCCAGCTATCGATACCAAAGAACGCCCTGGAAGATACGCCGTTGACGGTGTCTTTTTCCGTCAGTATCTGCATGTTACTGAGATAATATTTGTTCTGGCCGTAATCCCACCACAGTGAGTTCTTGCCTACATCCGTCACTCCGACCTTCCTGAGAGCGCCTTTGTCGAAAGCGCTCCAGAGCTCGTTCATTTTTCTCCACTGTTGTTCGGCCTTGGCTTCTGATTTTCCTTTTTTAGCCATCATCGCCTTATATTCCTCCAGCGTGGACGTGAGCGGCTGCCACCAGTCCGGGTCCGTGTCCAGGCTCTTGGGCCGGTTATCCGGATCCGCACCGCGCGCCTGGAGCGCGTCGACGTTGTCTGCTAGAAGGGCCGAGAGAAGGCCGTTAGATATAGTGAACGACCCGATGCTCTTATATACCTGGTCCGGCCCCTTGCCGTTCTGTCTGAGCACGTCCAGCACTTCCTGCATCGGGAGTTTTTCCCTCTGCATGGCGTCGCCTTCCTGGTCACCGGCTATAAGGACACCGTATGACTTTATGCTCTCATCAAGCGGAACGTTCTGGCCGAATATCTCCACATGGTGCGTGGGCTGGGCATTGATGGGTTTCTGGTTGATTATGACCTGATCTCCCCAGAACACGCCAAGGCGGTTCTCCCTGTTCTCGGCGTATATGCTGGTCTCCATTATCACTGATTCAAGTATGGTTATAGGTTCGGCTGAACCTCTTACATCGACGACTTTCGGGAGTTTTATATTTGGCTTGGAATTACCTTCAGCCCCTGGTAGAGGAGCGGTACGCGTACCTTTACCGGCGGTATGGAACATGAAAGCGCTCTTACCGTCCAGGTAACTGCTGAAAGCACCTATGAGAGAAAGGATCTCATCCCGGCTGAGCTCGACCTTGTCCGTCGGTACGTCCGTGGAGATAAGACCCAGCTCCTGGGCCTTGCGCGCGGCCTGCACATAGCCGTTCAATGTCCCCAATCCGTTCCCGGCCCCGCCTTTCCAGTTGGTCTCCGGTACGGAAAGGACCACCGCGCCTTTCTTGACCACGGCACCTGACCCGTTCGTCCCGTCGCTCGTAAGCCTCTCCTGCCAGAACTTGGCCTGCTCGTCGGTGGAACTCACGACTATGACCACATCCGGGCCCTTACCGTCGGCGGTCGCGTCCGCCATCTGTCTGGAATGCGATTCGAGGGTCTTCTGGAGCTCGGCACGTTCTTTCTTTTTTCTTTCGAGCGTTATCGCGTTCATGCGTTCGACCACGCCCTTGACGTTGGCGCCCGGAAGAGCGTTCACATACATTTCCTGCAGTTCTGCCAGGACCGTTTTTTCTCTATCCGTAAGAACGCGTTTCGCGTATTTATCCCTAAAGAAACGTCCCGGGTATTCCTCCCTTAGAAGCTTTTCCCAGCCCTTCCAAAGTTCAAGCGCCTGCTCGCCCAATTCGGTCCTTATCGCGGCCTCTATCTCCGCCTGGTCCGTTGTGCCGGCTTCACGCATCTTGTAGGCGACATCTTCAGCGTTAGTAACCAGCAAATGGGCAAGTTCGTGTCTTGCCAGGCTCTCCCTGTCCCTCTTGGACAACCTATCGTACACGTATTTATCCATGTGTGCCTGGTATAAAGCGTGGTCACTGTCGGCGCCGCCGCGTCCGGGATGGACGTTGACCGGAAGCCCCGCGGCTTCAAGCGCGTCATTGAACCCTTCATGCGTTACGAAATGGAACCTCTCATCTATGTTCTGGTTAAGGGCGTCCCTATCGGTCCTCTCGACCACTTTGGCCCGGCCGGTAAGAAAACTCGTCCTGATCTGTTCGTCGAACTTCTCAACATCGCTGTCGGTCTTGAGGACACTTCCCGCGGCCTGGGTCCCGGGAGTAGTGGTGCCCCTGTTAGTAGCGCTGCCGCTGTCCTGA
This sequence comes from Candidatus Omnitrophota bacterium, assembly GCA_028715965.1. Taxonomy (NCBI): domain Bacteria; kingdom Pseudomonadati; phylum Candidatus Omnitrophota; species Candidatus Omnitrophota bacterium. The sequence goes on from JAQUQS010000010.1 coordinate 23,866, forward strand.
GCGGGAGCCGTCTCTCCTTCGGCGCTAAGCTCGTTCCTGGCCTCCCTCCTGAATGAGGAGAAGACCTCCTTTATCCTGGCTATGACCTCGGCCTTCGGCGCCTCGCCCCTATCGGCGAAATAGGCGTCGTACTTACCGATATATACGGTCTGCAGCATATTCCACAATTTGTCATCCTGCACAAAATTCGACCATTGTTTCCGGGCCGCTTCCGGGGTCATACCCGCTTTTTCGACCATATCCGTATCTATCCTGTCGAGCCATCTTTCAGTGAGCATTTTTACGGCCGTCTCGAAATCTCCTTTGACAAGGTCCTCAAAAGTCTCCGCGCCGTCTATACCCGTAAGCTTTATCGACCATTCGTTCAGGCCCGCGTCGCCTTCTTTCAGCCACAGGTTTATCCCGAACGCGAACCTCATGAGCGGCGACAATGTCTTCCCGTTCACCTTATCCCGGGCAGCGGTCGCGCCTGCGCCCGTCATGGCCGAACTTTCGGTGATAATATCCTCCAGCGACGTCCTCTGGTTGGTGAGTACCTTTATATAAGGCGTTTCCGTATCCTTCGTTATTTTAGGCGTGACCACAAGATACGATATCTCGGCTTTTTCCAGGAGGTCCTTTATGCCCCTCGTGTGGAACCCTCCGGCTATAAGTACACACCTGTCGTTGCCTTCTTTTTCCATGAACTTGAGCGTATTATCGATCAGCGCCCGGTCCCTCTTCATGGCTATCTCGTAAAAATTCACCATCTTGGGCAGGTTGTCCTTTACTTCCGCCGGCACGGTACCTATCTCATACCGCATGCCGTACCTGTCGGACAGGTTCTTGATGAAAGAAACGACCTCTTCTACGTTACTTTCCGAAAGATATTCCTTGAAGACATCGTAATCCTCGTTGGTAAGTTCTATGTTGACGAGGTTCACATACATGTTTATGGTAGCATCCGACCTGTCAAGGGTCCTCTGAGTGTCATCCTTGAAAAGCCTGTCCTTTAGACGTGTTTCCAGTATGTCGATCTCCTTGAAAAGCTGTTCGTTGTCTATGCCCTCGTAAAGTTTCGTGTAGATGTAGTAGTAGAAAAGGTTGGGATATTCCTGTGTTATGGGTATCTCGTATAACTTGGCCAGATCGCGCAGGAAAGTATAGAAATCCACCGCCTTGATATAACCCTTCTTGAACTTGATGCTCTGCCCCACCAGCTCGGTCATCTCTTCCTTATTGAGCTTCTTGGAAAGGGCCTCTATATACGCGCTTCTTTCCTGGTCGACCGTATCAAAGTCTATCTTGTCCTCGTACTCAAGCGTATCGAGCAATTTGGTGAAATTAACAAGATCAGAAGTGCTGACACCGTTGGCTATGGCTTCTTTGTTCAGGAACGCGGCAAAATGGCCGAGTTCCAGATCTTTACCGTCGAACTCCCTTATCTTGGAATCGACCTCAAGGAGTTCCGGCGAGTAAACGACCGTCTTCAATCGGTTGGATATATCCCTGAGCCCCTTGAAATAGTCCTCTATGCTTTCTTTGTAGGGAAAAACTTCCGTGAAGGATTTAAGGTTCTCTATGTAGTATTCCCTGTTCTCCGCGCCGAATATCTTGCCGTTATAGTCGGATACGATGGAAAAGAACTCAGCCCCGGTTATCTCGCCTTTCTTCATGAAGTAGGTAGCGACTTCCTTGCGTATGTCGGCATCGGGGAAAGCCCTGAACCATGACGTATCAACGACACCTTCCGCACCCTCTACGGAAATAAGTCGTATGCCGCATTCCTTTGTAAGCTGGTCCAATATCTTGTTTATGTTGGACTGCGCCTCGAAATTACAATGCGCGTCCTGTATGTGGACTATGACCTTACCGGAATCGCCGGCATAACGCGATTTGATCGTGCCAGCATCAATGGCTATCCCTATATCCTCAATGGGAAGTGACGCCTTAGCTTCCGGTATGGCGTGCTGTACGATAGCTTCTTCCGGCATGGCGAAGCTCACGTTATAAAGTGAGAATACGACCGCCAGAGAAAGACTCACAGCTTTTGAAATAAAGGATTTTTTGAGGGTGCTACCTATCATTTTTTTCTCCTTTAATTTTACTATATATATATGTTAGATCGTTAAAATACCTTGCTTTTTGAAAATTTACACTCCAGCATCAGTATATATCATCACACATAAAATGTCAATACACTTAAATCTGGCTATTTTATATTATAACAAAAAAGCCGACTTTTTCCCACCAATTTTTACCTCCGCGGCGCTCTATTACGCTTTTATCAGCACTTCGCGCCTGTACAATTCGTAGTAACGCCTGATCTCCTGCTCAAGGTCCACCGGCTTAGCGTCCCTGACATAGATGTAATGCTTATACTCGCGCTGTTCCAGCTCAGGCAGGGTCGTCAGGTATTCCGTAACGTCCCCGGTCTCGTACGCCAGTATAAGGTTCACCAGTACCTCGTACTGGTTGAGTGTACTGAACGCCTTCGGCGATATGTCCACCTGCAGCAGCCCCAATCCCTTGGCTATGATGTCATAGTCGAGATATCCACCCAGACAACGGAATCCTGTATTTTCCGGGGATACCTGCACATCCGGGACCGCGTTAGCCTGGAGCATGGCGTATAGATCGCTGGTCTTATACCCGCCGCTCCTTTCTTCCAGGATCACGACATCTTTCCTGTCCACAACGCCGTCAAGCATCCACATTTCCATTATCTCCGACTTGAAGTCCTCGACATCGCTGCCTTTGGGGGCCACGACAAAGAACTTATCGTGGTTGTTATCCGTTTCTTTCGTGACGCGCTGGACAAGGCGTCTCCTCTCGATCTCAAGGCCCGGCGGGACCACTATCGGGCCAATCCCGCTGGAGAAGTGTACCACATAATGCTCGGTCATATCATTAGTGAAATGCCGCGGATAATCCATCCTGAGATCAGCTTCATTCCCCGTATATTCCCCATATATCTTTTCCAGCCTGGCCTGGGCAAGCCTTATCTGGCGCAGGCTCTTATCACTTATATCATATGACCTGCCCCGGGGAAGGGCCTTGACCACGACACCAGCCAGACCATGTATGTCCTCCACGCCCTTGATCTTTTCCTCAATACCGGAATCTATTATATCCCGCGGGGTGATGTCCTGCCTGCCAAGGACCTCGATCACGCTATCATCGATCCCGGGAACGGGAATATCTATCGACGCCATCAGGTCTTTCCCTACCTTCTCGCGGAAATCCCCGATGATCTCCGTTACCTGCGTCGCGCTCCGCGTCATGTCGTTCCTATCGACCTCCAGGACCGTATCGTCTATCAGGCCGGCGACGCTCCTACCACCATCCACGTACGACATAAGCTGTTTTATCATCCCGTCCCTGCCGTTACGTCTTATGCTTACGATACGCGCCTGCGTCCTCATCTCGATCGAGCCCACCATATCATGTTCCTCGAACAGCGCGTATACGTCGGACGGTATGCCTATAATGACGTTCGGCACATCCTTGAGCGCTTCCATCCTATGCATTACTGCCGCGGATAAAGTGGTGCCCCGGTTCTCCCTGGAGTAAGCTTCCCTGAAGAACGACATGGCGTCCTGTCGGCTGTAAAGCTCTTCGACAGCGTCGAAGATATCGGAATACCTGAACCCGAGATCGTCCTTGAGGTACGTTATCAGGTCCTTTTCCGTGCATCTCTGGAAGAACGCCCCCCATCTGAGTATCTTGATCTCATCCTTTCCGTCAGCGCCGGTGACAATAGCTATATCACTTAGGGTTATATCCATGGGGAACCGCTTGATAAGCCCGGCTTTCTCGAACGCGATCTGTATATCCTCGGGAACTATATACTCTCCCGTCAATCCCAGGAGGCTGCTTAGCAGGGTCCTTCGCGCGTATGTGATATCCGTTCCCCTGATCATGCCTATGTTCGCTTTCATGTCGGCGTACGACATGCTCTTGTGGTATCTGGGCAGGTTGAACACTTTCGCCAGCGCCTTGTAGATCTCGATCCGGTTGTCGTATGTGTTGAGCAGCGTCTTTATCACTTCTTTACGGATCTCCCTGATCTCCTCGGGACCGACCTCCCTCCCGTTCATTTCGCCGCCCACCAGCACATCCGATATCTTGTCATGTACGGACGGGTGATCTTCGCTCAGGCGTATCTTTATCGCGTCGTACCTCCCACCCTCAAGAACGCGGAAGAACGTCCTCGCCAGGGAGAACGGGTCACCCATCGCGTCACATCGTTTATAGAAGGATTCCATGTTCTCCGCGCCGATCGCGGCGACGACCGAAGCCAACGGCGCGTACGGGACCCCTTTCATCCTTTCAGTCAGGACCTGCACCGCCCCTTCCTTGTCCCCACCGGCGTCCCGATGCGACTCTTCCACCATATCGACATCCAGCCCGGCGGACTCAAGACGCGAACGGTACTGTTCTATCACACCATCCCTGTAATACCGGACAAGCCGCGAGGCCATGGCCTTACCGCTCATCATAAGGCTCGGGTCAAGATCATACCCATCCCTGTACAGCACGACCACCAGCGGGACCTCTTCCGTCCTGGTCTTTACCTTTAGATTGAACCATACCCTGCCGCCCTGGCCGTCTATATCGCGCTCCATGAGCTCTACCGACAATACGTTCTCCGGCTCTATATTAAGTTTGTTAAGGACCTCGGCGCGGGAAATGGTGTCGGCCACTATGTTCATCATCTCTTCGGTCACTTCAGCGGTAAGATGCTCTTCTTTCTTTTTGTTCATCTCGGCGACAACTATGTACCGCAGGCTTTCTATCCCGGCCCTTTCATCCAGCACATCATTGATCGCCTCCAGCACGCCGGGAGCCCTTGCCTCAAGCATTTCGCGATGGCTTTCCACGATGAGCCGCAGGCACGCCATGGGCGAGATATCGGGTCTTGCCTGTATATCATCGTCCACCAGCTCGTTTATCGCGCTGAGCACCTGTCCCCTCGTCTTGAGGAGCATGGAGAACTGGCCGAACGTCATATCCAGCCGGCCGTTGGTCCTGAAGAACTCTCCCGCGCTGACCGGGACAAGCCCGTGCATGATGTACCCTTTTGTCCCGGATATCGATAATATGTTACCGTCACGCACATACTCGTTATTTATCCTGAAAATACCTTTTTCCGGCGACTCCTCGTCAAAATCCACGCTTTTCACGTTGACCAGTGCCGACATACCGTGATACCTGGCTATATCCGCCGCGTGCGAGAATTTACTTCCCCTCCTGGTGATGATGCCACCTATCTTCAAGCGCCCGTCCTCGTCCTTGATCACGAGTTTGGCCATCTCATTAGGTTCAAGGTCGTCGCTTACAGCTATGATACCGTCGCACCCTCTTCCCCTGGCATCCCGGTATAACCTGTCGATCTCTTCGGGATCCGGGGTGCGGCCATGCACGTTCAACACAACGCCCCTGTAGGCCCCTCCTCCGGCCGGTATCAACTCAGAGGGTTTGACCATGAGGAACTCGTCCCTGGCCATGAAAAGATAATCTTTTACAGGCTCCTCCGCGTAAGCGTTCCTGACCTGCAGGACATACAACTTACCGTTCTCCACCGTGAATTCTATCTCCGCTATCGTACCCAGGGCCGCGTCTATGCGTTTCGCGTATTCCACCAGGTCCCGTTTCCACGGTATGCCGTCCGGCACATCCTGCATTTTCTCAAGGTCCTCGGCCCTGTGTTGCGCTATATCCTCACCCTGGCCACAGTACAGGAAGTCCCCGTCTATACCGGTCTGCCTTACATTGATCATCCTGGAGACCACGACCCCGGCACCGGAATTACTCTTGATGTTCCCGAACACCATACGCTGTATGATAATGGCCGTGCCGGGCCAATCCCCCCGTATCCCGATGTTCTCCCTGTATTTACCGGATCTGTCCCAGGAACCCTTTACGGCTGTCACGCATCTTTCGAATTGTTCTTCCGCCGTCTCAGGCACCGCGTCATCACCCTTTTCCGCCCTGATGATATTCTCATATTGCTCGGCTATCGCCTTTTTGTCCCCCACAGGGAGGTCCCTGTCCAGCATAACGCCATATGCGTTCATCACGCCGAGGCGCGCCCGCTCGAAGTACTCTTCTTTTATGCCAAGGATATCGACACCATAACTCTTCAGGAACCTGGCATACGAATCCCATGCTGTCCATTCCGCGTCGCTCCGCGTCAACCCGTGCTTACTCGACATTTTGTTGATGAACCCTTCCATCGTCGCGCGACAAAGCCCGACATTGGGTATGGATGGGAGTTGCCCGGGCATAACGAAATAAGCGCCCGACCTTACGGACACGACAAGCGGGTTCGACGTGGACCCCAGTTCCGGGGCTTCGGGCTCATCCCCTCGCTGAATGCTCTTACCCAGCGCCTTTACACCCTGACGAGCGGATACCATGGTCCGCTCCATGTCCATAGTAGCCGGTATTATGACCCCCTCGGGCACCTGTACTCCTTCAGAGGCCATTCTTATAAGCTCAATTCCCTTGGCCGACAACCTGTACCTGCCCTGTCCCAAAGCCCCTTCGAGTTCCTGGGCCCCCAGGTCCGGACCGAACCGGACAAAATCCTCTTCAGGACTTTTCTGCTCCCATGAAAGCGTCACAGCGCCTTCTTTTCCCTCGAAATACCTTCTTATCCGCGGCAATGTGCGCGATAACGCGTTGTACACCTTGTCCCTTCTCAAGAGCGACGCCAGCCGCCTGTTGATCTCACGGTTCCTTTGTTCGGCCCCGAAAATACCTTCAGCGTCAAGCATATGTTCGACGTAATCCTTCATGTTATGCGCGACATGATTCTGTATCTTAACGCACTGCGATTCCATGAAGAACAGGAGGTCCCGGACCACACCTGAGTCGATGTCCCTCTCGTTCAAAAGCGTGTCTATATGGTCCTTGAACGACCTTGGCATCAATCCTTCCACGTTGCTTATCTCGGATAATACGCTTATATACCTGAGCACGTCCTTCACATTAACGTCATTCACGAAAACATACCGTGCCGATAGCTCCTCTATGTACTTCGCCGTAAGCATCGTAAGCACGTTATCCGCCATATAAAGGCCCAGCCTGTCGTCAAGCACCCATGCCCCTCCATACGCGTTACCTATATCGTCACGGCCCCAGTCATGGTTGTACCTGTCGAACAGCTCGTCAAGGTCGTATGGAAGGGCCGGATCGAATATCCTGTTCTTGATGGCCTTTTTAAGAGCCAGCACTTTTCCAAGGGCCATCATCGGATCCCCGGCGGCAAGCTCCCTGGAAAGAGCGCTCTGCCCGAACCCGAAAACGTCTTCCACCCCGACATCACGCATAACGTCCCTTACGGAACTGTACTGGTCGGCCACTATCCCGAACTCGCGGGTAAGCGCCTTTTTTGTGTTTATCCTCTTATATCTCCTGGAAAGCTCCCTGTAAGCGTAAAAATACCCCGAAAGTCCCCAGCTGTGTTCTTCCACCTGAAGTTCATGTACAAAATTGGGATCTCCGCGAAGATCATTGTTCACCCTGTCGTATATCTTTTGGAGGTCTTCGTCCGATATTTTCCTCAATTTGTCGAACTTGTTGCGACCGGTAACCCCAAGCTCGCGGCCGAAGTCGCCGTCAAGATAATAGAACACCCTTTCCACAGCCTTATGCCACATATCCGACTTTATGTCATGGTCTTTCCTTCTATCAAGAGTATCCTGCGGGAATACCGCGTCCATACTCGGGACCACATCATCCCGGAAAGCGTCCACCTGAAAATTCGGGTCACCAAGCACGTCACGGTTACCCGTCTGGTAATACTCCAGCATACGCTCCAGGAGGCCAAGCACATATACCCCCAGGTTATTATGTATGGAATCCCTGATAACACCGTTGATATCTATCCCGTAATCCCCGTTCCTGGTCCTTCTCCTGAGGTCATGGTCCGGGCCTATATTGACCTGGCCGGAATTATCGACAAAGTAGAACCCGCATACCCTTCTCAGGAAATAATAAAAGTTCTCGCTCCCGGAATTATGCAGGAACACTACCAGGCTGAAAAGCGGGTTGTTGGTCTCCACTACCTGGTTACCGTTCTCCAGGAACCCGGCCAACAGGTTAAAAACAAGGGTACGCGCCTTTTCCGGATATGACGATATTATCGACATGTTGAACTGCTGCATGCGTGCCTGTAGATCAGCGTGCCTAGAATAAGGAAGTCCTATAATGCGTTCAACTATGTCCATGGACAGGTCCTCTTCGCCCAGCCTGCCGGCCATGTTCAGCATTTGCGTTATCACGTTGAGAAGCGGGTCTATCCTGTACATGCTGTACTGTGCGTCCGGGTCATACGCCCCTATCTCCTCGGTAAGGCATGAGAATATCGTGTCGAGCACTTCCCTCCGGTGGTCGTTAAGGACCCCCATTCGCTCCTTATCCATGGAATCCGCTCCGGGGTAAAGTTTGAGCATCGACGGCTCTCTTATCTCATCCAAGACCCGCGCCCGCTCGTTCCCTGTAGTTTCTTTTACCCTTTCAAGCCAGTCGGATATGTTGGCGCTCCAGACCAGGGGCACCATCGCCGTTCCAGCGGAGGTAAGTTTATATGTTTCCTCTCCCTCGGCACCGGTCGATACGCTCAAGAGTCCCCGGTCGACGAGCGCGTGCAGTCCTTCCCTGACATCGGCTACAGCCATGTCCTCGTTGAAACTCATGTATTTATCCAGGGTGAGCGTCCCGTCAATAGCGGGCTTGAACACCGGTATGACCTTGACCAGGCCGCCGAGGACCTTCCGCGTCAACTCATCATCAGGCAGGGCACCTGGACCTTCTTCCCGTGGAGAAGGCTCTTCTATGACAGCTGGCGCTTCGCCGGACACAAGAGCGGCTTTATTGCTTACGGCATGGTATCCTGCCGATATAGCCGTCGCCATGAGAATGGTCGCTATCGCCGTAACAGGCAACATCCCCACAGGCAATACCGCGGCCACGGGCAGTGAAAGCATCGCGCCGAAAAGCGCCACCTGTACCGGCACCCTTTGCGCCATACCCTCTTTTCCATGCAGGGCGAGGAAGACCATCCTCGCGGATATTATCGACATCAACGTGGCCAGGCCGCCTGTAGCGAAACAATTATCCAGCACATATCCAATGAGGGCAGGCAGGAAAAAGAACAGGCCTTCCTCTACGAACGGGGCCGTACGGACGGCGTACGTGCCGAACGCTTGTCCTCGCCCGAATGCTCCCCTAAGTCCCGATATGGTGGCGGTCGGCCGATGCCTGCCTGAAGCGGCCACGCTCAAGGCTTTTTGCGGCAACTGGAGGTAGTCATTGATCTCTTTGCCAAGTTCTTCTCCCGCCTTGGGACAATGTACCCCGTTGGCTATAAGCCCTATCTCCTCCTCTTTGACATATTTCTTCCCCATGTCGTAAAGTTCCGACATCTCTCCGGCATCGGAAAGCGCGGGCCTTATGAACCGTCCCCTCAAGGTCATCTCCCCCGCCTTGAAAGCGTGTGTGTCCCCTACCACTATCTTTTTGAAGATATCCTGGAACGGCGCGCTGATAAGTTCCCTGTCGGGAATGACGTCTTCCTGCCCGAACTCCTTGACAAGCTGCCGGCGGGATATCCGCGACCGCAATATGACCATCTCGATGCCGCGGCTAAGACAGTTCATCGAATACTCGAGCATTCTGACAGAATCCAGCTTTCTCTGGTCCTCGCTGAGGCCACTAAACCATTCCATGAATCTTTTTCCGTCATTGGTCTTCAACGCGGCTTCCGCTTCCCGTGTATCCACCCCGTCCCTGGCAATATCCTTGACCGAATGTCCTATCCCGCTTCCTTCTCCCCAACGCTTCAGCATGGTGGTCATATCCACGGCACCCTGTCCGCCTACACGGGCGACATCGAACCCTTTGCTCTCAAGATACGCGATGATATCGGCCCTGAGCTTCTCGGATATACCCATCTTGAACATCATTACCGCGTAGGACCCGTTACCCCGGTCCGCCCTCAGGCCGTTCTGCATCCACATAGCGTTATATTCCGCGTCGGAGAACGTCACCTGCCTGAGCTCGTTGTCATGTAGCGACGCGATCTTGAACCTGGCGAACTCCCCTAATGCCGTAACATCCTCTAACTGTGTTATATATCCGTATGTACCGGCCTTGAGCATAAGCTCGCGTTCTGCCGCGTCGGCGGGGAAAGCCACACCTGCCTGCGTCAGTATGTATAACTTCCTGACCTGATCGGCCCACTTTTCTTTTTCTGCCCGTAGCCCGCGCGCGTATTCCTCCCTCTCGTCCTCCTCTCCCGCCTCTTCCCGTACGGCCCCTTCAATGTCACCATACGATCCCTCCGCAGGGAAGAACCTGAGCACTTCGGCGTCATAGGACGATACAAGCCTGTACTCTCCCGATCCGGCGGGCATGAACACCGTTTCTCCGGCACTTAGAGTTATGTCGGGCCTGCTCTTGCGCTTAAGCACGATCTCGCCCTTTGTTACCAGGAGTTCATGGAATTTCCGCGGAGTAGCTGGGATGTCCAATGAAGCCAGGCTGTCTATCTGGCCGTCGAACGACATCCTGTGCACTATGAAATACTGTGTGGGCCACACCGGTGACCTTTCCTCTATAAGGGACTCTATCTTTGCCTTGCGGGCCCCGGAACCCGGGGTTATGTCCCTGGGTTCACGCATAAAATCCTGCGGTGTCGTGCTGCGGTCGGTATAAAGCCCGTTCTCGACATAGCTTCTTATGTCGTCGGATGTAACATTCTTCCTCATCTTGGGGCGTCCGGTCGCTTCGTCCCATACAATAGGTGTGTAGAAATCGGCGAAACTGTACGTATCGTTCGACATCTGCTGCGGTTCGACGCTGACCAGGTATTCTTTCCCGTTCTCGCCGTAAACTTTCACGACTATCCAGGCCTCGTTCTTCGGGTATTCCTTGGTCCCATCCTCATGCGTTATTACACTGGTAGGATGCGTCTGGTGGGAAAGCCCGAATATAGCATGCGGATATCCCGCGGGAGAAAGTACTACATGACCTTCTTTGAGCTCAATTTCGTTCATCACGCTGACTATATCAGCCCGGTTCCGGGCCGTCCTCTCCATGAGGCCCGACAAATTGGTCCCCACCCTGAAGAATCTCTCCATCTTCAATATTATCGGGGCCACTTCCGGATGGGAAGAAGGCAGCGTCCATTTCGCGTCGGCTTCGACCAGGACCCATTCCTCATACACGGCAAGATATTCATTGAACTCCTCGGCGGTAATGTTAGTCCTTAGGGACCACTGTATATCCCCCGCGTTCTTCCTTTCCTCGACCAGCCACTGCACGAACCGTTCCCTGCCCACATCCTTTATCCTGTCATTGAACCCCATATGGACCTTATCCGCGAACCTTGTGCAGAGGAACTTCACAAAGAACGGCTTCTCATAATGCGCGTTCCCCAGGACATCATCTCCCCTTCTTACAAGCTCCCTCAGACTCATGGGGCTTAATTCCACATCCCCTACCGTGATCTGCGTTCCGGGTATGAGCGACGGGTTGTCCTCCCTGCCGCCTTTCATGACCGTGGAGTTGTTCCATACCTCGGCCACGTCGTTCTGCCCTGGGGCCGGCGCCTTCAGGCCCAACATTATGCGATTGGCCGGGCCACCCCACGCGTAACGCACAAGGTTAAGATCGGTCGTCACAGGATTCCTGCTGTAATATACTATCTGCATGATCCGCAGGACCCGGGCCAGGACATTATCATCCACCATGAAAGCGCGTCCCGTTCTTCGCTGGTCCGTTATCATCGATACGAATCCGGGTATATCATTGATCTCTTCTCTGGACAATATCGACCCAAGGTATTTCACCTCTTTTTTCGCGATGGCTTCCGCCCCGTCAAAGTCCCCCTTCTTTTCCCGTTCAAGCATACTATGCACACCCGGGAATACTCCGCGCATATGGCGCAGCATATTTCTGGAGAGTTCCATATAAGCGGATGATAGGTCATCAACCAACATCCCGAAACCTTCAGGCCCGGAGTTCGGGAGCTGGATGAACTGCCGCTGCCTTTCCCCCGCGTTCAGGGCATAATACAGGGACCGCTTGATGTCTACGCGGGAGCCTACGTTAACAACATTATCTACAGCGCCTATCGCGGACTCATCATTGTCTTCCGGATGGAAAGCGTCCCCGAAAAATATCATATTGTCCGCGTCTATCCCCATGAGTTCCGAGAATTTCTGTATCCCGCGCCCTTTGTCCAGAAGGGATATATCTATGGAGCTGAGGCCCGATACCTTGGCGTCTATGTACATGCCGGCTTTTTGCAACGCCTTCTCGAACTCACGTTCGTAACGCCGCCTTATCTCTTCTCCCCCGCGCTTCTGGAATTTCAGTTTCTCTTCCGTGGTCGCTTCCCTGCCCAGGACCATCCATGTAAGTTGCGTGGTCTTTCCATCCACACCACGCGGGTCTATGGATCCGGGAACGAACCTGTCCCATTCCGCATCGGTAAGCTCCTTGCCCATCACACCGAAAAGCATGCCTCTTACACCATCGAATCTCCACATGAAATGCCTGTAGAGCCAACCCCTCAGGGCCGCCCATTTTATGGCCCGGACCGCCTTCATGGCCACCTCATGCACTCCGACCGTTCTGATGAAAGACGGCAATATGTCGGAAGCAAGGGTCTCGTATACACCGGCGCCAAGATCGTCCCTCATGTCATTGGCGTAAAAACACTCAAAACGCCGCGACTCCGGCTCATATTTGTACATCTGCGTCCCGTTATCCGACCCTACGAACAGGTTGTTGAACAGGATCTCTTCTCCCGGGGCGATGAACTCCATGAGCGGACCTAAAAGCTGCTTATCGATGCGGCGCTTACTTATACCGCTTATGATGAATACCGGCACACCGGCCTTAAGCGCCGATATTATTGACATGATATTCCCTACGGGTATCGGCCGGTTTGACAAAGTGATCGTACCGTCAAGATCCGACACGATAACGGGGCGTCTACCCTCGAGCATCATTTTCCTGGTCAGTTCAGCGAAATGCCGCCGCGCGACCTGGTGGGTAGCCGCCATTTTTTCATCAAGCGCGGGTTTTATGTCCTCTTTCATCTCGAAGATCGACGGCGCTGTTTCGGCGGCTCCCCTGCGCTGGTCCCTTATCAGGGCCGCGTCTATCTTTTCCCTGCCCGGTTCTCTGGTCTTCATGAAGACCGCGGGTTTCTTGAACCTCTCATCCTGGAGATGATCGCTCTTCCTCTGCCATCTGGGCCCACTTATATGCGTAAGTCCCACGGATGCCGGGGATATATACTCAACGGGCTGTCTCGCCTCCGCGACCGACACCCTGTCCCCTATCCTCATACCTGAAAGAACGCTTCCATAAAGATCTATCCCTGTGCTCATAAGGCCGCTCGTGCCGGGCAGTTTTATTATGTACAGACCCGCGCCTTCGGACCTGCTTATCTCGTCGGGAATGAACCCGGTCGCGTCCACCTTGTAAAGAACGACCCTTATCCTGCGATCCGGCGCTACGTTGGGCGTAAACTCTATCTCTATCCTCTCCTCCGATGAGGATATCGGGACCTTCTGTCCCGGCGGCAGACTTCGGAACCGGCCCTCATCCGCCGCCTTAATGGCCTCCTCGGCGGAAGCCAGGGCACTGAACGCGTAAAGGTCCGCGAGCACGACCGTATCCAGTTCCGGGTTCTCCTGGATGGCCTTAAGGACCGTAGTCCTGTCCTGGTCCATGCCGGAAGCCGGATAGTAGGCTGTCCTGACAAGTCCTTTCACGCGGTCATATTTTTCCTTCTTACCAACGTCCGCGAGGTTGCCGAGTTCCGTCACGCTGACAATGGAAGCGTCCTCACGCGCCTTCGCGAACTCTTCCGGGTCCTTTGACACGAGTGAACTGTATGCCTCCACCACTTCCGTTTTGATTATCCCGCTTTTCGCCGGGTCAAGCCATTCCATGGTCTCTTCCGGGGTCTCCGTGACATAGGTATCTCTGAAGAATATCTTTTTAAAGAGGTTCATCCCGTTCTCTATGGTGTCGGACGCCACCAGGATCGAGGTGATCATCCGTATTCTTTCCTTCTCGGCTTCCGGCCAGTCCTTTTCCTCCAGGTACATTTCCAGCTCACCTATGTGGTGGTGGAAGAGTATCGCCACTTCTACCGGACGCGATACCTCCACATTCCGGCTCCTCAGTTCATATAGTGAATTCGGCCCCTGGAATATGTCCAGGGCGAATTCCATCTCAAGAGGCGTGAACGTACCCTCGGGAGCCGTGAACAAACTATCTCTTGTCCTCGCGTACCAGGTTTCGTCCCGTGACGTACCCACAGGCAGTTCCACGCCCTTGGCAAGCAGGCTTTCCGTAAGCTGGTTTACTCTGGTCGGACCCAGCGGAGTACCCGCCCCTCCGAAGTCATGTCCCACAACGGCCGCCAACACTTCCGTGGCCAGGCCGGGATCTTTCGTTACTATGCCCATTTCGGACATCAAAAGTTCCGCTATCCTCGCCACCCTATGCGCGTGGTTGCGCACATAATCGCCTTTATACATGGCGAATATCTCTTCCCTGTCCACGGCGGTGATAGGCTTGGCCGCGTCCGGCCTCAACCCTTCCATGAACGCGATATCTTCGGGCATGAGCTCATCGGAACGTCTGGCTTCCCGTACCACGGAAAGCAACTTATGGTCCTTACTGGCAAGGAGACGCTCAAGCGCCTGCAAAGCGCTTCTTTCCCCTATCCTCTCCATGACATTGAACCTGTGCCGTATCCATCCGCCGACGGTCTCGCCAAAATTCTCCACTCTAGGCTTGCCTTTCATCTCCACAAGCCGCAAGTAATTATTTCCCTGTTCGAAAGAATCGGACACTATAAGTAACGATGTAAGCATTCGTATGTGATCGGCCTTTTCCCGTGTCATTACGCCTTTAAGCGTCATATTGCCAAGGGTCCTGTCGAGTGCCCCGTAGTCGTGGTGGTATTTCACCACGAACTCGAGTTCCTCGGGCATTGAAACGCCGGCGTCCCTGAGCTTTTCCACGGATCCAGTACCATGGCTGAACGTGTTCCTCGCGACGGCTTTTTCATTATCCGTAAGCGATGTCTTCCCAAGCACCGCGTAAGTTATATAAAGCTCCCATATGGGATAATAGTCCCCGGCCTGGGCCTTTCTTATGGCTTCTTCCACGGCGGGCGCCGGGACCCCGTATTTAGGGGATATATCCCTTATCCATTTTTCCAGGTATTGGCTTACCGGTTCCGCCCTGTCCTCTCGGTCGATCCGGTGGAACCCTTCGTTTATGGCCGCGAGCTCGGTCGGATACTCGAACTTCCCGGCCGACGCGACATCATGCGCCCATACGGCCCTTTTTATGAGTTCTATGTCGTTCGCGGAAAGTCCCATCTCTTCCGCTATCCTCACGGCATATTTGACCTCCCGGAGCGTATGTTCCCTGATATCCTCCGGCAGGTCACCCATTATCTCCTCGGGCCCCATCAGCATTATGTCGCGCGGGCCTTCTTCCTTGCTGAAGAACGCGTTACGCGCCTCGGCGGCCGGGACAAGTTCCACTTTCTCGCCTTTTCCCAACCCCTCTAACACATATACATCGTCCAACGCGAGACCGCTGTTCTTGATATCGTTGATGACCAGGATCCGATTTCGCGGCGCGCCCGCTATGACCACCTTTAGGGGCCTGTTAGGAGCGGCCCCCTGTAACGCCCACCTTATGCTGTTACCGGGCATACGGATGTTGGAGTATTTATCCAGCCCCAGCGACGGATCGAAAACATCGGCGTTTATAACGCATACCTGCAGTACGCCGCGTTCGCCCGAGAGCGCCGTTCCGGCGAGCAGTTCCCTTACCACCCTCTCAAACTCATACTGATGGTGCCTGCTGTAATGCGTAATTTCGCTGTTATTCTCCCGGCCCAGATAGGTAAGCGCTTCCGCCTTTAATGCCGCGGGTGTACGTCCCTGTTCCCTTACCATGATAGGACGCGATACCGCGGCTATCGTTTCCGCCACCGGGTCACCCGTAAGATAGGACGGATCGTTCCTAGTAAGGCCCTGTACGATATGCTCAAGCGCGTCCCGCTGTCTTCCTTCATCGGCGATCGTGACCTCTATCCCGGCGGAAAGAAGCGCGCGAACACCTTCTGTCCGGATAAAAGATGTCGGGTCAGCCGTAGCCACCACGACCTTTTTGATCCCTCTCGCCATAATGGCCTTCGCGCATTCGTCACACGGCTCGAGGGAAACCACCAGAGTATAATCGGCCCAATCGGTATGTCCGCTCTTTTCCGCCGCGCGAAGGGTATTTATCTCGGCATGGTCGTACTTTTTACCTGTCGCCTCATAGAACTCCGAAGGCATGCTCTGTGAAGCCAGTTCCACTATGTTGCCCTGGCCGTCGACCAGCGCGGCCGATACCCCCAGCGGCCTTACCTGTACCCCGGGTTTATCTGGCATCTCAGCGGAAATAAGGCTGTTCTGACGAGCCGCTTCTATCACCTCATCTAAAACGGATAAAAGACGCTGGTCCGTTTCCTCCTCCATGCCCACTTCTCGGTACCACCTGCTTACACGCAGGTTTTCCGCGAAATGCACGGCAATACCGGCACCTATGGCGGTTACCGGATGCGCCAATACCGGCAAAGCCGCTGACAGTATACCCTGCCCCGCGGCACCTATCACGGCCGGGACTGAAAGTGAAAGCGTCACGGATATCGCCGCTATGATAGCGCCTTTTATGAATATCCTTAATGGAACGGAGAATATGCGTATTCTTTCGGTTGGAGTGAGAGACCTGTATATCGACATGGCTTTAACGAGGATGTTCCTGCCTCGCGCTTCCGGCGGGGCCCTCATGCCCAGCATATGACCTGCCAGGAACAACGTGCCGAACACTACAAGTGCCGCCGCGAATATTGCCACGTTCAGCATCGGCATACCCGGGAGCATCCTGTTCAATACGGCTAATATGGCGAAAGGTATCCCCAACTTAAAAACCTCCTCCACTATGGGAGCTTCCCTGAGAGAAGAATAAGGTATACCCAGTTTTTCCCCGATGTATCTTATGGTCCCGGCTCCGGGCGCCTTTACCGGGGCCGGTGCCTTTATATCCGCGTCCAAGAACACCCTGATGCTCTTCATATCGGACTGGAGCGTTTTGGACCTCACTGTCTGCAGTTTTTTAAGGGTCTCAGTACCCAGCTCTTCCCATGACCCCCGGTGCCTTCCTTCCGCGTCCACCTTATCCGTGTAATATACCACGTCACTGCTGGCGATCTCATGGGAATCATCGTGATATTTTATGTTATTGGTCACACTGAGAGCATATTCCACACCGTCAATAAGCACTGTCTTCATTTCCCTGGTCGGACGCCTTAAACGATCGAACGTGTCAAAATATTTTACGGTGAGACACGGCTTATCCATGCCTGGTATCTTCACCGGCACGATCTCGCGTACCGTGGGCATCCCGGGCACGTTCATCTTTACGAATATATGCCCCCGGTTCGGCACCACATTATGCGCTTCGGTATATCGCACGTATATCCTGTTATTCGCCTGGTCCTCGACCGCTTCCTCTATGACACTGTTCCAATCGGCCGAATATTTTATCCACCCTCCACGTACGGGGATCTTCCTCTGCGCGAGATACGATGCGGCGTCGGACAACACATTCTCGCCTGCGGGCAACTTTGACGCTATCAAAAGAAGCCGGGATACCCCGGCGTTAAAATTCCTTTTCACTTCCTCGGCCGGGTGTTCCGCGTATACTTCACTGATGCTTTTTCCCGGATAAATAGCCTCCATGACCATTTTGCTTATGACCAGGCCCTGAGCCAGTTCGGCGTTCTCTATTATCAGGCTGGCGGCTACGCGGGTATAGCTGTCGGCCTTGTCGTAAGAGCCTCCCTTTCCCGGGAGCGACCTTATCTTCCTGTCATACTCAGCGGCCACGCGCGCTCTCCACTGGTCATGTTCACGCGCGATCGTTTTTTGGTTCGCGCTTATCCTTGCCGTTTCCTGGCGTTCGGCGGCGTTAATTGCGGCCATACGCGACGAGAATGCCGAAGCCGCGCTGTCGAGCTGGGATGAATAAGAATAGTAGTCCCCGCCGTTATATACGGGACGTGACATCCCGGCGGAAGCACGCGCGTTAAGTCTCTGGGTGCTGAACCCGGCCATGGTCCGCGCGGCCTGGGACTGCTGCATATAGGAATACGCGGCCTCATGCCGCATGACCCTCAGCATTTCATCATTACGCGCCTTTTCAGCGTCCCTTCTCCGCAGCATCTGCTGTCCCTGCCTCTGCGCCGCCTCCATATTGCGGTTCATTACTGATTGACGTGTTATGGCGGCGTTCACCTCGCCCCAGTCCGGCGGGAACACCTCGACCAGGCCCATATCGTAGACCGATCTCGCTATATCGCTCGCGAAAGCGCGCATATCCTTGTCGGAAAGACCTTCAGAGAAACGGAAGAAAAGCATCATGGATTGGCCGTCACTCCCCACGCCGCTTGTCCTGTCGGTGGGCACGACAGAATCGGTTATTGCCGCCGGCCACTCATACCTCGCCTTATCGACCATGATGGCCCTTACCCCTTCCCGATGTTGTTCGGGTATGACCCTGGTATTGTCGAGCTGGGCCAAAACACCTTGTACCGTCCTTTGGGCATATACAGGTGGCGCCGTATATTCCGTCATGGTCTGGAACATGGCCAGGCCCATGGCTTCCATGAGGCCCGGAGCGGCTTTGTCTACCTCATAGGCGGTATCATAACGCATGAGCGCCCTCGGGACCTTACCCCATATTTCCATGAGAAGCAGCTTACGCGAACGATAGGAATCGTAATAACCGCTCGTTCTGGAAAAAACCAGTTCTTCGTACTTCTCGAACGATATGTTCAGGGGCTTTTTATAGTAGCCCGTCTGGAAACGCATGGCGTTATAGCTCTTCGCCATCATATCCCTGATAACAGCCGGGGTCATATGTTTCTGGGCATTCCCGTCGCCATATCGCCCGATACGGTTATAGAACCTGCCTTCGGCGCTGGCGTCAAACCTGGCCTGTTCCATGGCCCTTCTGACCATGTCATCCGCCGTGGTCTTTATCCCGCCAAGGTCCGCGTCCTCAGGGACACTGTCGGGGACGCTGAAAAATGCCTTTCCCTCTTTAATATCAAGCGGTTTCGGCGCCGCCACATCGGGAAACTTGATGCCGGTCATGGTCCTGAGCACCTTGACATCCATACCCCATGCGGGATCAGGCATAGCTTTGAGAGTGTTCAATATCTCCGCGTCGGTCTTCCACCAGGCGTCCTGCCGGACATGCTTATTATCTTCCACGACACAGTCCTCTATCTCCATCGAATCGCCGTGATACCTGATATCCTGCATGGTCTGTAATATACGCTCTATCCCGAACACCATGCCCGTGGCCGTTATCCTGCCGGGACGGCCGAGCTTGTCCGGATAATCGAAATATTTAATCGTAATGGTCGCCGTTCCGTCAGGGCCTTGTTCTCCTATTATGATCTCACGTAGCGTCGGCATGCCTGCTTTGGGGGATTTAACGAAAATGTGGCCCCGGTTCACCGTAACAGGATGGTCGTTCGTATACATAACGTATATGAGCCCGGTGATCGGCTCGATCACGGCCTGCTCGACCACTTTCGTCCAGTCTTCAGAATATTTTTCCCAACCGTTCCTGGTCGGTATTTTTCTCTGCGACAGGAAAGACATGGTGTCGGCCAGGGGATTCCCCGTGGAGCTCGGGCTTGTCCCCATTCTCGCACCGATAAGCTCTATCCGCTCAATGGCGGCTCTTATATCCCTTTCCAGTTCTCCTTTTCCCTCTGTCGCCAGTATTTCATGCAGGCTCTTCCCCGGATAAAGCGCCTCAAGGAGCATCTTGGCCACAACGAATCTCTGCCTCAAGGCTACCTGGTCCCTTATCAGGGCGTTATCCGCCAATATCCTGCCCGCCACCCTGCTGTCAACATATGCATCTGGCACTATCTGCCGGAGCTTATACCGGTAAAGCGCGGCCGCGTTATCCCGTTCACCCTCGTACTGCCGTGTAAGCATGGCCCTCTGCCCCGCGAGGTCCTGAAGGGTCCGTGATTCGGCGATATTTATCCCGTCCACTTCCATCTGGGCGCCCTGCGCGGCATATCCTCTCTGCCGCATAGCGCTATAGGGATCGTAGGGGTCATAATACGTGGGCTGGGTCGCCGACCGGAAATTCGCCCTCATCCTGGCCGCGGCATGCTGTGTCCTTACCTTGGATTCCTCTCTGTCGATCTGGCCCCTGTATATGGCCTCGCGCCTTGATATACCCATTAGTTCATTCCTGTAGAACTCTTGCGCGGCCATACCCTGTATCATAGCCTGGCCGGTATAATGCGATCTTATATTCCTCTCGGTGACCATCCTCTGTTGTTCCATTGATCGAAAGACACCTGCCTGGTCCGGCGGGAACATCCCTATGATGCCGCTTCCGGCGAGAGGTTTGACCACCGAAGCCGCTAACGTTTCCATCTGGGCCGTGTTAAGCCCTTCCGTTCTCTGGAAGAACCCCATATCCGCCAATAATTCCGTATCGTTATACGCCTGGTCCACCAGCCTCGGGTCCACAGTAAGGCTCCTGCCCAGGAGCATCCTTCCGGCCGTGAGCAAGTCAACGAGTTCTCCGGATTGTTTATAATGCGGAGCTCCCCATGAAAGCGTGTTCGGGGAACCGAAACGTGAAATGTTGAATACGGTCTTCCTTATGTCACCCGGCCACTCGTATGTTTCCAGCCAGGCCCTTTGCTGCTTGTATCTTTCCAGGCTGAGCGCCGGCGGTTTTTTGGAAGGCATGAGCCATTCCACGTCCCTTACGACCTTTTTCGGCACTTTCCCCCCGCGCATGTACTGCGCCTGGGCCGTTTCATAGATCGCCAATCCCATGGCTTCGAGGAACCCCGGGGCGGTCATATCCGCGTAATACGCCTGGTCATAACGGAGTAAGGCCCTTGGCACGGTGGACCATACGGCCGGAAGCTCGATCTGTTTCCGTCCGTACGCCGTGTAATAGACCATCGTCCTATTGAATATTTTTTCCTGGAAAGCGACTTCATCCATCGCGGGCGATCCACCGACCTCGGCCACGCTTATCCGGTAAAGTCTGGATATTATATCCTCAATTACCTTCTTCGTAAGATGTTTACCAAGCTGCCCGTTACCTATCCTGGATATGGCTGAATGGAAATCCTCCAGCGCGAGCGTATAATACTCCGGCTGGGCCGGGGTTTCTATGACCAACGGCCTGAACGGTTCTTCCGGCACCTCCATGGCCGGGGCCATTACGATCGCGGGGGTTCCCGTAGTTATTTTCGAGGGTTCCGGCGCCTTGGGAATAGCGGGTCTTTCTTCAAGAGGTTTTTCCCCGACGGTCCCGGCTCCGGGTACCGCGGCAACTTCTTTCTCGGCCGGTTCCGGCGTAGCGACTACAGGTTTTTCCTCGGCCGGTTCCGGCGTAGCGGTTACCGGCATCTCCTCCACCGGTGCTACCGGGCCGGGAGATATCCCCGGGACGGCCATAACGTCGGCGGCCTTTATCCCTTCCGCGCTTACCTGCCCCGCCATATCGGGTTTTTCTACCGCGGCAAGAGGCGCCGAAAGAGGCGCTGCGGCTTCCATGCCGGCCATATCACCCGTGGTGCCTGTAGTAAGCTGTTGCGCGCCCAAATAGGCCAAAGGCGCTACCAGGACCATAAGCGCCGCGGCCATGGCGAACCTGCGTCCCGTTCTCGTCCAATCGGCCTGGACTATTTCCGCCGCCGGCGTTATATCCAGATATTCCCTGCATGCCTCTATTATATCGTTCTTCCCCTTATCGATAAGGGCTCTTTCTTCTTCCCTGTCCGCGCGCAGGGCCTCAAGTTCTCCCTGGCCCATTTTACCTTCACGGACCCTGTATACCGCCCACGATATCTTGAGGTCAAGTACCGCGACATTTATAAGATGGTCTTCCAGGCCGAAAGACGTATCCGTCCCCTGGCATATTTCTTTCACGGCGGCATCGAAAGCTTTCCGTTTTTCGGGAAGAAGCTTATTAAGGCCATCGTACCTCGCGGCGATATCATCGATCGCGAGAAGCGACGTCATGACCATATCGGTCAGGAACGACGGTTGTCCTTCGACGGATATCCCCTTTTTCGGATCGCGACCCATGAACACGGCTATCTCCTCGCGGATCCTGTCCTCATGTTTAAGGAATAGCTTGTCCACGCGCGCGTCAATCTTTTCCTCCAGCGACCTTCTTTCTTCCCTGGTCAACTGCCGCTGTCTAGCTTCGGTAACCAGTGCTATCGCCGTACCCTTCAACGCGGGGATGCCGCCTTCTTCCAGCATGTTGATATCGGCTATCCCTTTATAAAATGCGTTGGACGCGAAATTCTCCACTGAATGGAACACAAGGCTTTTTTCAAGAATCCCGTTCTCCTTGAAAAGTTCTTCCAGCACGTTCTCCGCGGTAAGTGAACGTTCCAGGGCATCTATCCTGATCCTTAACGCTCGGGCTTTCCTGGCGTTCATGGTCCGCCCGCTTACCGTTAGCGCCTCTATGCGCGCAAGCTCCGCTTTCGCCTTTTTGAGCTCGCGCTGCCGGGCCTTGATCTCTTTCCTCAAACCGTCCACGGAATCATAGAAAAGGTCCTCCCGGGACTCGGTATGGGCCTCTATCCTCGCGGAAACAGCCTTAGCCCTTTCCATGGCTGTCTCTCCGGCCGAGCCCGCGCTAACCTCGGTTATGCGGTCTATGTTCTTCTTTCTTTCTTCCCGCATAAGTTTCCCCGACGAGAACCTGGAAAGTAGGCTGGCGGTTATATCCGCGGGGTCATATCCCTGCTCGAGAAGGAGCGGGATATTTTCTTCGAGCGTTTCGGTGCCGGACCGCACGAGGTTAAGCCTTACAGGCACGCCGTATTTCCTCAGTATCGAACGCCTGGAATCTATGTCCGCTGTGGAATCGATGAGGTTCTTCACATATCCGAGTCCCATCTTTTCTTCCACGTACTCTTCCATTTCGGCATATTCCTCGTCCGAAAGGACATTGACGCCTCCGTTCTCAAGAGCATCGATGTTTATCTCAACGGACGCTATCGTGAGCCGCAGGGCCTCCGCCTCGGCCTGTATGTCCATGACGGCTTTCGCGGCTTCTTCCGCTTCCTTGGCTGTCCGCGACATGTCGGCGCGGGCCTCTTCGATCTGGCGGCCGACCTGCTCCAGGCCCTCACGCGCCTTCTTTATCCTGTCTATCGTATATGCCCGTCTACTGATGGTGTTCCTTCTATCCACTGTTTTCCACGAGAAGACCGAGCTATTGGACGGGGCGTTGCTTATCCTTGCCGCCCGGGACGCTAACCGGATGTTCTCATGCTCCGCAAGGAACTCTACCACGTCGACATGACCGTTACGCGAGTCAAAGATGAACTGTACGGCCTGCATGATCTTCCGGGCTATCATGGCATCTTTTTCGGCATCGTCGGAAAAGAGAGTCCCGCGGCTTATCCTCGCGTCGGGATGGAACCTGGTCGCGAACATCCTGTACGCTCCCTGGATCTCGTCCTCTTCCGGCCAATTCCGCCTTTCTCGGGGCCTCCTGTCTATGCCTTTTTCACACCTGTAGGGCTTGACCAGGCATTCCAGCATCCCCTTCTGGTCACGCACCCTCATGAAATTGAACATGAACTCGGTCGCGAGAAGGGAATCCCCTCTTTCCCTGAGATCGATAGTGAGCGCTTCCTGCTCACGCGCCTCTTCCTTTTCCCTCTTCTCTTCCCTGGCAAGGCTTTCCTCCAGTTCTTGTTTCTTTTCGGCCAGCGCTTCTACCCTGGAGATCGATTCCGCGGCTACGCGCTTAGCGGTCTCGGCGGCTTTATCGGACTTCTCTATGGCTTCCGCCATTTCATGGCCTACCGCCTTGAGCTCTTCCACGAAGCCCTGGAGATCCTTGTCCTTTTCCCTGGCCTTTCCGTACATGAACTCTTCCGCCGCCACCAGCCTCAACGTCTTCTCGCGTTCGGCCCTGTCCTTGATACCATAAGCCAGATTTACGCGTTCGGTGATCGCGGAGGCTATATCCCCGGCCTCGGTCAACGTCTCGATACCGTCTATATCGAGATTATCCAGGCCGAACGCGCTCACGACGTCGGTAAGCATTGAAAGAGAAACATCCCTGGCGACGGCCGTTGCCGGCACTATGCCTCTGGTCTCCAGCCGTCTCTCGTATATATCCCCGGACCTTTCGAGTATATCGGCGAATTTTCCGGCATAGGACCCGGCGGCCGAAGTCTCCCTCATATCGGAAAGTACTGTCTTTTTTGCCCCGGCGGCCAGAAGAAGATAATCCCTTATATCGAGTATCGCGGACGCGATATCACTTATACCTTTCATGGTCTCGACAGGTGCGGCCTCTTTCTCCCTTTCCGGCGCCGCTATGGTCGCGTATCCACGCCCGATATTCGACAAGAGCCTCGAGACATTGGCCCCCATATGGAACGCCATGCTGAGCACTAGAACGGGAAGCACACCGGCTTCCGTGAATAGCGGCAGGACGCCTATCGCTATACCGGCGACACCCACTATGACCGGCGCCACAAGAAGATCGAACCTTTCATCCGGGGTGAGCGACCTGTACGTAGCGGCTATCCTTGTAATGAAATTACTGTTCTCGTATCCCGGAGGCGCGCGTTCGTTCAGGACATGAAGCGCCACGAACCCCACAGCCGCCGTAACAAGCGCCGCGACATATATGCCGCCATTAAGTATCGGCATCCCGCTATTGAACGCGTCAAGCACGGCCTTTATGGCCAAGGGTATCCCGAGCTTCAGCGGTTCCTCGACGAAAGGCGCTACAAGTATCGGCGAATACGGCTGTCTCATCACCCTGCCGAGAACTTCCAGAGTGGCCATGCCCCGCATTGCCGGTTCACTGGTCTCGGTTTTTACCTCCGCTACGATCCTCGCGATCACATCGTGGTCCAGATGTGGGGCGATATGCCTGTATGTGGGGGAATCGTTCCCGATATAATCACTGCCGGGCGTGAGCACGATATCTCTAGGACGTCCCTCGGGATATACATCTACCAGGCCTGCTTTTTCCGTCACAACGTAATAATGGTCCGCCACGACCGACAGCTCATTGCCTGGTTCGTTCCATCCCATCAGGACGGCGTTCTCTCCAAGCCCCTTCAAGACCTCTATCAACATGACCGACTGCGGCAGGCACATACCCGGCTTTGCCTCTCGCACTTTACGTACCGCGGCATCAATGACCGGATTTCCCGTGATCGTGGGTTCTACTTTTTCTACCTGCAGTAAATTCCGTCTCACCAGTTTAAGGAAAGCAAGTTCATCTTCGGCGTTATCCGGATATATATCCCGGTCATATCCCTCCCGTTCCAGAACGGAGGTCATTTCCAAGCGCAGCCTGCGCATAGCCTCGTCTAAATTCACGACCCGTGGACCCGCGGTCGCGCCGGTGACCGAAAGAAGCGTTCTTACTCCGTCCTCTATCCGCGTACGGACCGACGATACATTGTCCGAAACGAAAAGCGCGGCGGCTACGGCCGCGGCCATATCCTGCAGTTCCGCCCTGGAAAGCGACGGAGCGGATTTCTCTTCCGGCGCTGCGGTCACCTCCGGCGCGGCAGGCGCTTCCTTCTCCTCCACGTAGGTCAACCCGGAAGAAACTTCGTAATATGTCTGTATTATGGCGTTCACGACCCTCGGGTCCAGCCGTTTTTCCACTGCCCTTCCGCGGGCTACCCTATCACCGATATTCAGGTATTCTTCTCTATACGCTTCATATTCCCCTCGGCCGGCACCGTCTATCCTGAACATGGTAAAGGCGGACATCCCGTTCTCCCTGAACCACGCGTCGAACCCGTCACTTGTGGCCTTGAAATAATATTCTCTGCCCGGCCAGGAAAAAGTGTCCTTGTACCCCACTACTTTTTCACCTTTGAAGGTCCGGTCGAACTGGCCGTCGGCCAGGCTGACGTAATAGCTCTCCCCGTCGAACAGTTCCATCTCGACCCATATGTGTTCCTTTATGTCCGAAGTCTCAAGCGATACGGGCTTTGCCGCTACAAGCTCTATCTTCTTTATCCTGCCGGCGAATTTCCCGATAAGCATGGCTTTCAGCACGCCGGAAGCGTAAAGACACTCGAAGGGATACGTGGATACAGTACGGAACCCGTCGATCCCCATATCGGCCTGCCGGGAAAAATGGTAATAAAGTGCTCTTTGAAGCGCGGGGGCCGTCACGTCGAGGTAGTCCTTGATCTCATCGGCTGTTACCGCGTCTTCCACGACAGGCCGTTCAACGCGAGAGAAAATACGTTTCAACGCGGCACGTCTCGGTATGAACGCCATTAGCCCCAGGACATGCGTCTCGAACGTCTCATGGCAAAAGATCTGTATATATGTATCCGGGTGTTCTTTTTTCAGCATGTATAACGCTTTTGGGTCACGGCCTATATTTGTTGTCAAGGCTTCGGCCAGCGTGTATTCCGGGTGGGCCTTTCGTATAACTTCGATCGTGTCCTTAACCCGCATAAAACTCGTTACCGCGAAAACAAGAGAAATAATACCGAGCATACCCAACGAAAGCGCGGAGGCCATCGGCATACTGTGGCCATGAGCCATAAGATGATAGGCAATATATCCTGTACCGCCCGTAAAAAGCGCGACCCAGTCGACGCCGCCTCCAAGCCCCAGGGCCGACCACCATGACAAGGGCCTGAACGCGTGGCCCGTATCAAAAGTGTCCGGTTTTATGAAAAAGTTCCCGTTCGCGCTGAACGGCACATACCCGAGCCTGTCAAGGACATCGCGCACGACCCGTTTTGCCCTGCGCGCCATCGGGCTGTTGTTGTCCTCTATCTCGAACTCTTTACACAGCTCGCTGAAATACACCTCGTTGGGCGCTTCATCCAGGAGGTACTCCTCGACATCGGCCCGCAACTTATCCATCTTGATCATGAACATGGGCATCAGCGTATATATCTCTTTATCCTCGTTAATTATGGGTATGGATCGCCTATCTCCCGTTCCGTCCATTCTTACACGTACCGATGTATCCTGCCCGCGCGTATCTGCCCCTCCCACTTCGATCCTTCTCTCCCCCTTAGCGGCGAAGAACATACGGTATGCCATAAAAACCCCGGGAAGAAGCGCTATCATGCCCTTAAAATGCGCCAGGAACGCCGCGTAGGGTCTACTGGAGGGAACGAACGCCTCATGCGCTTCCACCATGAACGCTACCATTCTTTCATACCTGTCTCCCGACCGCTTTAGCAACACGACTACAGAATGACGGTAGCCATCGCTTCTCGCGACAGGCATCCTGTTGGCGAGAAGATCTACGACATCCTCCAGCACAAGGGACTGGGCGCTATACGGGTTCATGCTGATATCCCTGTCGGTGAGTTCTTTCAGCAAAGCCCTTTCCCTTTTCCAACCGTCGAGGTCATTATTGAAAAGCGTGTTTATTTCGGCCTTCGCGCCGGCTATGACCTCATCCTCGCTGACATCATCCCTGTCGAATCTCACTTTTACCCGTCCATACTTCACATTAAGGCCGAAGAACAAGTTCTCGTAATAGCGCGTCATTTCGCTCTTAAGCGTCGATGACATGAGCTGGTATTTCCTGTACGCAATGGCGCAGTAAAGACCCGATGCGAGACAAACAAGGGACAAGGTCCCGACGTGGCCATTTTTCATGAGCTCGACCAAAGCAGGCACTACCAGGCCTAGCCCCATCATCAGGAACGTCCTTGCCCAGGGCTTAATAGCGGTCACTGTGATATCATGCGCGCCGGCATCCGGCGCGACCCTGGCGGCCACCTGTTCCCTTAACTCCCTCACCATGTACCCACCGTCGGTGGACACCATCCCCGCGCCGCTGAGAACGGAAGCCTTTCCTATATAAAGCCGCACGTTCCTCACCCCGAACGACCTGAACGCCGCGTAATGTCCGGCTTCATGTAGAAGCGTCATCGGTAAAAGTATCGGCGACATGACCGCGGCAAGGACCCCGACAACAGCCGTTAACGCCTTATCCCTTACGGTCTCTTCGCCTTTTTCCCTGAAAACCACGCTTATCGGCACAAGCTGCGCAAGGCCGTTCATAACAGAAGCCGCCGTAAATATAAATAATACATATGCCGTATTCGTGAACACCTCGGGCGACATGAGCCCAGGCCCCATCAATACAAGACCGAGCATCGCCACCGAAGGCACTATTATGTTGGCCAATGGGCCGGCGGCCATACAGACAACCTTTTTCCATAAAGGCAGGGCATCAAATTCTTTCTGGTCATATTCCACATACGCGGCCAGTGGCCCTCCCAGGAGGGAGTGCGCTTTCCCGGCCTCACCTGGGATAGGAACGTATGACAGTTTATAACTCACGGAATTGTCCAACTCCCCTGCCGTGGTTATGCCCGGGTACATATCCGGATCGGCAGAGACCATTTCGAACAGTTTTCTCGCGTAGTTCTCGGCATTTTCCGACATCCTGGCGTAATACGTAAGATCGGCCCGCTCCCTGTCCAGCTTGCGCTCGACCCGGTCGACCTGCAGAAGTCTTTCCTGTCTAACGTACTCATTGGTGGTATCCCGCGCCTCGCGCCTCATATCCTCAAGCTGGTCTTCTCCTCCAGCTATTACCACGCCAAGGTTCTTTATCCCACGCTCAAGATCGTTACGTAAAATGCCCGTGAACTGCGCCAGGGTAAGGCTGCCTTCACGGCGTAGCGTCAGGTAGCAAAGCATAAAAGCATACCACTCATCCGTATATTCCGGCATATGCCGCACCCTCTTGATGTTCTCGCCGACCAGCTCGTCGTAACGGTTTATAAGTTCAGGCGCGTTATCCACGACCCATTCGCGGTCCCTGGCTATTTCTTTTCGTGAACGTCTTTCCGCGATAACGGCCCTTATGAATGCCGCACTTTTTACAAGCGCCGCTACGGCTATTATCCCGCCCACTACGATCAATGCGTCACCCACCGACATGGACGCAAGGATATTCCTCATATCCGCACTTGCCGTCATTGCGGCAAGATCTTGCTCTTTCCCGTTCACGGCCTGGTAAACCCATCCCGCTATAAGTCCCGCGCCCGCAAGGGACGGTACCACATTGCCTGCCCCCATGCTCTCGGGCATGAAGCCGGTCATTTCTTC
>JAQUQS010000011.1 GCA_028715965.1 Candidatus Omnitrophota bacterium
TTTTCCCAGTTGGTGCCCGGGCCGCCTTTCGGCCCCGGAGGGTTATTGTCGTTATCTCGCTTCCTCACCTCCGGACTGGCACCCGGACCGCCCTGTGGTCCCGGCTTGTTCTCCCAATTGGTGCCCGGGCCGCCTTTCGGCCCCGGAGGGTTATTGTCTTTATCCCACTTTCTTTCCATCATTTTTTCTTTCCTATCCACCGTACCGTCGTCATTCCTGTCCATTTTGTCTAACCTGGCTTCTTTTTTGTCCTGCTTGAATTCCTGCTTAGCTTCCCGCATGGTCTGTCTGTTCTGGTCGCGTTCCTGCAGGTTCTCCTGGTGCATAGCATGCAACTGCTCACGTAGCTGCTTAGCCGTCTCCTTGTCTCCCGCGGCCACAGCTTCCTGTATCTGCGACCTTAAGGCCTGCTCCTCGCTCCTGGCGGCTTCGGCGTCCTGCTTGATCTGGGCCTTCTGTTCTTTTATGGCTTGTTTATCTGAACCTATTTCTTCCTTCCAATCCGTCCCGCTACTCTCCTCCTGGGCGAACACCCCAAGAGGGCAACAGAGTAAAACGCTCAAGACAACACCAGCGCACCTCATCAGCTTCCCATTCACCGCGCACCTCCTTTTCGTCAACTCACGTCATCACGCGAGTTACCTACGGAAACTATCCCTCACCAGACATGCGACCTCTGAAAGCCATCTTTTCCTCTGTTCCAGGTCGCTGGTAACGATCACGTTGAACATACGCCTTTCGGTCCTGGCGACCCCGCAAAGTTCGAACACACATTTCTTCCACATCGCGTCGAGTGGATCGCCAAAAACCCTGGCTTCCCTCTCGGATACCGTGTTCGATGTGTTGAACACCAACGCGCAACGGGCCTTTAATAATCCCCTTGGAACGCCTTCTCCCGTGTCACCCTCCATGAACTCGTAAGCTATCCCGGGCCGCAGTACCCTGTCCACCCATCCCTTAAGTATAGCCGGCGGCTGTCCCCACCAATTAGGATGTACTATGATTATCCCATCGGCGGAGGATATCTCGTCGCAATGCTTTTTGGTCGGACCGTCCAGAGATGCCGTACGTGGTATTTCAGGCAGGCGAAGCAATGGATCGAACCCTTCTTCGTACAGGTCATGGAAACTAACAATATGTCCCAGGTCCTTAAGGGCATCAAGGCAGACTCGAGCGATAGCGTGGTTAAAACTGTTCTGGTCAGGATGGGCTAATATTACGGATATTTCCATACTACCCTTTATCGAATATATCTCTCAGGATAAGCCCCGTACCCAGGACCACCATTATGAGGATGAAAAAATGCATCTGTGCCACAGCAAGGAACCCGGGACCACAACTTGAAATGTTCGCGTACCCTGGCACTTTTTGCATGAAATATCCGATCGCCAGCGC
The DNA here is from genome assembly GCA_028715965.1 of Candidatus Omnitrophota bacterium. Taxonomy (NCBI): domain Bacteria; kingdom Pseudomonadati; phylum Candidatus Omnitrophota; species Candidatus Omnitrophota bacterium. The sequence goes on from JAQUQS010000011.1 coordinate 1,396, forward strand.
GTTAACGACCGTAAGCCACAATACCGCCATACCGGCGATAGCGAACTTCCGGTCAGGCCGCATGTCATACAATTTAAGAGAGATCAACGCGCAGGAAAGCGCGAACACGGCTGCCCCTATTATGGCTACGGGGGACTTGACCACCACTCCCAGGATGATTATCCACAATGACATCCCTATGATAGTCCCGACCACTCCACCTATAAATCCAACGCGTTCGCTCATATTGGCCATATCCGCCTCCTTCGGTCAAGGTACGTATATTACCGTTATTTTACACCCCTGAAATGGTCAAGGCAAATATATTATCCGATCGGCGGGGAAAAACCTCTTACCAGTATATCTCTTCGCTCCCGGTCACTTTGTTCTTTTTGAAATACCCCTCTACCTCGACCCCCAATTCATTCAACGAGGATATATGGTATATCTTTTCGAACGCGTCGTCGAACCGGACCCGGTCCCTGAGGGCCTTACAGAATTTACTGAGCTTACCGCGTCCACACCCTTCGGCCAGATAGAACATTATCACGGATGCTTCGAGATAGAACGCTATCGGGGGGTCCACCCTCGACGGGCTCAGCATACTGAGCTCCTCGGCCGGGACGAACAGACCCTTGTTTGAAACGTGTTCCGCCCCCGGCAACACATATCTCTCGATGAACGTCTTCTCGTTCAAACAAGCGAACCCTTCCTCGAACCACAAAGGAACGGGCGTGGTATATCCCACGAACTCCCGGAATATCATATGTGCCAGTTCATGCGGCAGGATATTATCGAAGAACGCGTCATCCGACTGGAACGTACGTATCTCTTTCTGCTTCGAGAACACGTGCCCCCCGGCCCATGCCGCCGCGCGCGCATGCTCGACATACTCGCTCTGGGTAGCGTAAACAAAAACCTCGGCCCGGTCATTTCCATACCAGAAATCCGACCGTACAAAACCCAATTTGCCGGCTATACTTTTATAGTAATTCTCGCAATTGGCACCCACCTGAAGCACATATTGCCTGGGAACGGCCTTATCATAATAGACCACGAAATGAGGTGTTTTATATTCTTCCCATATACCTTTATCCTGGTTCAGGAGAGCGTCCGAGGAGGAACAACACAGTAAAAAAATAGCGGTGATGAAGACGACGATACAGGTCCTGCCGGGGCTATGTTGAACGGAGAACATCTTTAAGAACACTTCCCACCCTCTCCCTATTTGTCGTTCTTCCGATCATCAAAAAGATACAGGTATCCCGAATACCCCTCATCGGCCATCTTCTCCAGTGGAACGAACCTTAGCGCGGCGGAATTCATGCAGTACCTGAGCCCGGCAGGACCCGGCCCGTCATTAAAAACATGCCCGAGATGCGAATCTCCCCTGGCAGACCTTACCTCGGCACGGACCATACCATGACTGGTATCGGCCTTTACCACGACATGATCTTTCCCTATAGGCTTGCTGAAACTAGGCCACCCCGTATCCGACTGGAATTTGTCCCTTGAGCTGAAAAGCGGCTCCCCGGTAATGGCGTCAACATATATCCCCGGCTCCTTATTGTCCCAGTACTCGTTGAGGAAGGGTCTTTCTGTTCCGTTCTCCCTCATGACCCGGTATTGTTCCGGGGAAAGCAGTTCTTTAAGCTTCGCGTCATCCATGGGTAGAGCGCAAGGCTGGTCACCCTTCCCCGTCTTTTCTTCCCCTTTCATGATACACCCCCCGGCCATCGCCATATACGAGAGAATAACCACGGCAGAACATATATGCTGTCCCGAAAACAACGCTTTCCCCATAATGTTATTATACCGCATATGCACCGTGAACCTCCTTGTTTTTTCACATACGTTTATGGATTGTATTTAGGGTAAATGTGGCATATAATCGATCGATATATGGACCGGAACAACCTGCTCATAGCATATACCCTGCTCATCTCGCTGGCATTTTTCCCGGCAACGACCGAAGCGTGCCCTTCCAACGGCTCACACCTGGTGCCAAAAGGACGCGCCGAAGCCGGTATCGAGTATAACATCATGTATAGAAGGGACATCGAACGCTCTTACGGCGAACTGCGCACACAGGACCTTTTCTACACCGTATCGCTGGGCATCTTCGATTGGCTCGCGCTCGACGGTAAGATAGGCATAGGGGACATCCGTCACAGGAACTCTCCCGTTCTTCCCGATCTCGAGTACAGGACCGCGTTCGCTGGTGGATATGGTTTTCGCGCGGAGCTGTTCCGCCACAGGCCTTCCGGGATACGGATAATAGGCGGGGCGCAACATATCAGCGTCCATCCGCAGGACACGACTAACGGGAACAATAAATATGAATCGTTCCTGGATGACTGGCAGGTAAGCGCGCTTGTGGTAAAAGACCTTCGTTATGCCTCACTTTACGCCGGCGGGAAACTTTCAGACTGTGAAATAGTCTACAAGACCAACAAACACGATAAAAAACGGCGTTTTTCGGAAGACCATGTAGGTTTTATCGGCGGTATGGACATATGCCTGCCCGGCGACAGGCTACGACTTAACGCCGAGTTGCGTCTATTCGATGAAACGGCGTTCTCGACAGGCATATCTTACTCTTTTTGAGGACAATACCGGTCCGTTCATCCACGTTTTATGACAAAGATGATATAAGCCAGGTAAACCCCGACAAAGACCATGCCTTCCCATTTATCCAATCTATGCCTCTTACCCGTGAACATGAAGACGAACAACATCACCGCGGCGATAAGCGCGACGGAAATGTCAACATTCCCACCCGCGCTCAACGGTATAGGCCTCAAAAGCGCGCTTATTCCCAGCACGAAAAATATGTTGAAGATACAGGAACCGACTATATTGCCTACTGCTATATCCGAGTTCTTCTTATATGCCGCTACCGCCGATGTGGCCAGTTCCGGCAGTGATGTCCCAACAGCTACTATCGTCAGCCCTATAAGCGACTGGCTGATATGATAATGTTCAGCTATCCGCACGGCCCCCGTTACGACCCAGTGCCCTCCAAGCACAAGCCCGGCCAATCCGGCCAACACCATAGCGGCTATCCTGGTATACCCAACGGCCATATCCGGCGGTGTCGGAAGACCTTTTATATCCTTGGATATCCCGGCCGTATAATACAGGAACAGGCCGAAGAAAAGAATGAATACCATACCATCTATCCGGGTCAAAGCTGAGACGGCGGATTCATCTATGATCGCGTCATTAACAAGAAGCAAAAGCAGCGTCACAGCCACAAGGCTGAGCGGTATCTCTTTCCACACGGTGCCTTTCCCGACCTCAAGCGGGTATATCACTGCCGCTATGCCCAATACCAGGAGAACATTGGCTATATTGCTGCCTACAACGTTCGACAAAGCTATATCGGTAGCGCCCTTTGCGGAAGCCATGATATTAACGAAAAATTCAGGCGCCGACGTCCCGAACGCCACCAGGGTCAGCCCGATTACGAGATCTGATATCCTCAGTCTCTTTGCTAGAAGGCATGCCCCGTCCACAAGGATATCCGCCCCTTTTATAAGGACCATAAACCCCAAGACCAGCAAAACCGCGTTCATACTATCCTCCTGTCCCGCACCTTGAAGACAGCTTTCCGGACCGGGCCGTTACCCGCAAGTGGGGCATGAGCGTCCTCCGGAAAGATCACGACACACGTTCCCCTGTTTACGGTCACCCATTCCGTCGCTTCCCCCGGGAAGAACATGATATCTTTTTCCTCGCTATAAGGCTCTGTCGGCTCCCCGCATTCGGCTACCGGTTTTATCCCTATGGTATCCTCCCCTGCCAGGCAGAACTGTATATCGATATATCGCTTGTGTGCCTCCAGCCTGGCCCCTTTGGTACCTTTCCCGACCTGGTCTTCGATAATAACATACACATCATCATCGATGAAATGTCTCCCACTGACATAACTATCCAGGTCTTCACAGCCGATGAACTCAGCAGCCATCGCCAGGCCCGGGTCCATATCACAGTATTTATAAAGGTCCGCTATCGAACACAGTATCATGAACCCTCCCGTTAAGTAACATACCGTCGATCAGGATATACGTTCCCCCTTAAGTACCGCGGGGATGGGCGACGCATCTATCCTCATCCCACCGTCATTCTCTATCTTGATCGTGTATACGACACCTGGAACGAAGAGGGTCCCGGGCGCTTCTATCTGGGCGTTCTTTACGCCTGTCCTAGCCGCTTTTTTAGGGTCAAGCGCGCATTTCCAGAAATTTTCCCAGATCTCCTTTTCCATCCTGCCCGCGCTGTCATCCGGCAGTTTATACCCGTCAGGCACGCCGGAAAGCGCGGTCAATTCATACTCTTCCGTGTTCTTCCCGTCGAGCATGAATATTTTCCAGAAAAGGTATATGCTCTTGCCGCGCAACCTGTCCCCACCGCGCACAAAAGGGTCCTGGAAACGCGCGACAAGCGATTGGAACTGTATGATATTACCCGAAAAGGTGAAATACCTGGGCTTCATTGGCTCACCCGAAGCGTCATATTCCAGGAACTTAATGGTAGTCCTGGTCTTCCCGGTACTTTTATCGAGTTCGCTCGAGGTGACAAGCACCTCGGCCACACGCGTATCCGCCTCAAGCCGTGATATTATCCGCTTCAGCGCTGTCGTCTCCCCGGCATATCTCTGGTATACCGCGTAAACGGCCACGATGACAATAACCATGGCTAACAGCGGGATAAAACCCTTCCTCCTGGTCTTCATGCCCATCCTTCTTTCGCGCTATTCATACCTTAACGCCTCTATGGGGTTAAGTTCGGACGCCTTGCGCGCGGGCCATAGGCCGAAACCTACACCAACGGCAATGGAGAACGTGGTAGCCAATATCACGCTGTACAATGAGACCCTGGTAGCCCATCCCGCTATCCCCGACAACGAAAACGCCGTCAGCGTCCCCAGGGCTATACCCATAACGCCTCCCGTAAGGGTCATTACCACAGCCTCTATCAGGAACTGGGCCATTATGTCCTTCCTCCTGGCCCCTATGGCTTTCCTCAACCCTATTTCCCTGGTGCGTTCGGTGACCGACACCAGCATTATGTTCATTATGCCGATACCCCCGACAAGAAGCGATATGGCCGATATACACCCCAGGAGCAGGCTCATGGTCTTCGTGGTACTGGTCAGCATTTCCTGTATCTCGCTCATATTACGTATATTAAAAGCGTCCTCGTCATTTTTATAAAGTCGATGCCGCTTTATGATAAGAGCCTTTATCTTTTCCTCGGCATCATCCGTAGAAGCCGAGTCGCTGACCTCGACGTACAACCCGTCCAGATAGTCTTTCCCAAGCACCCTGTACATGGCGGTCGTTATAGGTATATATACCACGTCATCCTGGTCCCGGAACCCGCCCGCCCCCTTCGGGGGAGCTATCCCTATCACCCTGAAATTAATACGGTTTATCTTGAGCGTTCCCCCTACGGGATCCTTGTCGCCAAAAAGTTTTTCCACGACAGTAGTCCCGAGTATAACGACCTTCTCCCGGCGAACGACCTCTTCACTCCTGAACCATCTTCCTATTTCGGGCGTCGACGCGCGCATTCCGGCGTATTCAACACCTACTCCCTCTATCCTCGTGTTCCAGTTCTCGCTCCCGTACACCAATTGCCCGCTGCCCGTGACGTAACCACTGGCCCTCGCGATCACGGGCCCCAACTCCCTTATAGCCTGGACATCACCGAAAGTAAAACGGGCGATGGTCCCCTCCGCCTGGGATACGCCATGCACTTTGGCCGATCCTGCGCGTATATAGAGAAGGTTGGAACCGAGGGTCTTGAGCTGCTCTTTTATCGACTCCTTGGCCCCTTCCCCCAGGGCCAGCATAGCTATTACAGCGGCAACACCGAAAAGTATACCAAGCACGGAAAGAAAGGAACGCACCTTATTAGCGAAAATAGCGCGGAAGGACTGGCGCACATGTTCGACAAGTTCCATACTTTTCATGGCGGTATGCTTGCATAAGAACGCGCTATCAAGGGGGGTCCCTTCCGCGCGCATGATACCGGGAAGAGGCAGTGTACTGGTATCACACTTGCGCTCATCGGATACTATGCGCCCGTCGCGCATCGTGATGATCCTTTTCGCGTGCTCCGCCACCTCGTTCTCGTGCGTGACCATTATCAGTGTCTTGCCCATATCGTTCAGGGCTTTCAGTATACGCATTATCTCTTCTTCGCTTTTCGTGTCAAGGTTACCCGTAGGCTCATCCGCGAATATTATCACGGGATCGTTCACAAGAGCGCGCGCGATCGCCACCCTTTGCTGCTCTCCGCCCGAAAGCTCATTCGGTTTGTGCATCTCCCTTTCCGCCAGGCCTACATCCTTCAGCCGGGAATGGGCTTTCTCCCTGATGGTCTTTTCGCCCGCGTATATGAGAGGAAGTTCCGTGTTCTCAAGCGCGCTGACCCTGCGGAGCAGGTGGAACTGTTGGAAAACGAACCCGGCCAGCCTGTTACGCAAAAGCGCGAGTTCATCATCAGACAGGCGCGTGACATCTTTACCTGATATTTTATATGTCCCGGATTCAGGCCTGTCCAGGAAACCAAGCACATGCAGCAGCGTCGATTTCCCCGACCCGGAGGGACCCATAATAGCCACGAACTCACCCGGGGCGATGCTCAGGGAGACATCCTTTAAAGCGTCCACCGAAACCGTGCCGGTGCTGTAGCTTTTGGATATGTTCTTGAGCTCTATCATTTGTTCTTCCCGCGTTGCGGCATGAATGGATTGGCCCCGCCCTTAGCCTTTAGGGGAACATAAGCTTTTTCTCTCACGATCACGATATCCTCGGGCGATAGACCGGATACGACCTCAACATTCGTCCCATCGGAAAGACCCGTTTCAATATCACGCTCGACTATCTTGTTATCGTTCCCGCTCTTTACAAGCAGGAAGTTACGCCCGCCATCCTCATTGACCGCGTCCGCCGGGACAAGAAGTTCATCCCTGGCCTCTTTCTCCACGACCTCCACGTTCGCGCTCATCCCTGAACGGAAAAAATCCGGTATGTCCTGCGGGACTATATCCACGTCGTAAATAGTAACGTTGTTCTCCAACTTGGATTCATAGGCTATGTGGTCGACCGCGCCGTTTATATTAACATCCGGATACGCGTCGAGGGTTATAACGGCTTTTTGCCCGACCTTGACGCTGCCGATGTCGGTCTCGTCGAACTGCGCGCTTACGATAAGACGGTCTGACAGGACAAGGACGGCGTCAGAAGTGGTCACGGTCTGTCCGGGCTCGAACGAGCGCACTATCACCTCGCCGTTTATAGGCGATACCAACGGGGTCTCATTATAGACCTCTTCCCAATAGTCAAGCGATTCCTGCCCCTGGGCGCGGGCCGCGTCCACAAGGGCCGCTCTTTCGGTTGAGCTCATCCACGCGAGTATTTCCCCCTGTTTCACCTTATCCCCTTCGCGGACAAGTATATCCTCTATACGGCCGCTGATGGACGGTTTCATCTCAAGGCGGTTCTGCGGCTCTATAACACCTGTCGTTACCACTGTGACCGAGACATTTCCCGTAAAAGGATGTATTTCCTTTATCTGGACCTTGTCGTTACCACCACCTTTCCCGATCCCCATTATCACGAAAAGAACAGCCGTGACCGCTAATATGGCGACAATGACCAAATACTTATTTTTTGTCATATTCCAGAGTCCCTCCCTTTGCCTGCACCCATGTGGCTTCAGCCGTAAGCACGGTGGCCTGGGCATTCAGGAAATCCTTTTTGGCGCTAACAAGATTATCCTCGATTATTATCCAGTCATCAAAAGATATAAGCCCCGTAGAATACTGTGCGTCGGCTATCTTAGCGCGTTCCTGTGTGGCCTGGAGGAATTTCTCTTTAACGGAAACGCTATCCATGGCGTCCTGCAGGTCCTTCCACGCCCCTTCCAGGGTGAGAAGGACACCATCACGCCCACTGCGTTCATCGGCCCTGGATTCCCTTAGCTTCGCCTTCGTTTTCGCCACGTTCGCTATGCGGCTACCTCCTTCGAATATCGGGAGCGATACCGACACTCCGGCCGACCACTCTTCCTTGCGTGGCGGCCAATCCGACGCCGTCTCCCCCAGCGAAGTATTAAGATATACCTGTGGAAAAAAATCCGATTCCGCCGACATGACCCCGAACTTCGAGGCTTCTTTGCGGGCAATGAGCTCCATAAGTAACGGTGTGGTATCTGCGAGATTCTCCAGGTCCGGCTTGACACGCCCGACTTCCTTTACCTGAAAATCCCCCTGGACCTTAATTGGGGAGAATCTCTCTCGTCCCAGCGCCTTAATGAGCCCTCTTTGCGCCAGGGATATGTTCCGTTCGGCCTGCGCCACCTCGAATTCCGCCTGCGCGAGATCCGCTTCCGCGGTAAGGAGCGCGCCTCTGTGTTCCCGGCCCGCTTTATACCTGAGCCTTACGAGCTCAAGGCTTTGTTTCCTCCTCTCAGCTATGTTCTCGGTAAGCCCGACAAGTTCCTGGGCCCTCAAAAGCGTGGCGAAAGCGTCCCTTAGGTTAAGCCTTATGTCGGAAGACACTACATCAAGGTCATAACGCGCGGCTTCCATGGTCTTGATGGCGGCGCTTACCTCGCTGGAGGTCTTGAACCCGTCAAAGACAAGTTGTTGCCCTGTTACGCCATAGGAAAAACTGTTGGCTTCCTTGCGGCCGGAGCTTTTGGACCTGGACCCTGATCCGCTTCCCGTTACCTGTGGCGCGGCCCCGCTTATGACGATATCCCTGTCCGCTTTGGCCTGCTTAATACGTTCGAACGCCGCTTCGAGGTCCGGATTGTGCTCGATAGCCTCGAGCACACAGTCCTTCCATGTAAGGGCGCCTCTATCCTCGGCCGACACACCTTTTACAAGGCATAAGACCGCCGCGGAAGCGCATACCAGCAATGTGTAGGTGATCTTTTTGTTCATGTATATATATATAACGATCTGTCCCCGTAAAAAGTTCCATTATTTTCTATCCAGCGGCAGGACCCCCGCCATCTCCCCGACAACGTTCACAAGCTCCGCATTCGACGGCACCACTATCTTGGCGTTATTCTTAAGGGCGTTCTCAACAGCCTGCAGTTTCCGCAATACCTGCGCGTTCCCCACAAAATACTTCTCAGCCGCCTCATTTACAAGACGTATAGCCTCAGCCTCGCCCTGGGCTTCAAGCACCTTGGCCTGTTTCACTCCATCAGCCTTTTTGATCTCGGCCCTTCTTGCCCCGTCAGCGGCCGTTTCAGTAGCCGTAGCGAAATCCACAGCGGCCACTTTCTCGTTCTCCGCCTTGACGACCTTGTTCATGGTCTCCTGCACGTCCTTGGGAGGCTCTATTTCCTTAAGTTCGGTACGCACTATATCTATGCCCCAACTGCTCGTTTCCTCAAGGAGCGTCTTGTGGAGTTCGGAATTTATCTTCCCTCTTTCGCTGTTGGCGGACTTGAGCGTAAGCGTCCCTATTATGTTCCTCAGGGTCGTCCTCGCGAGATTCACTATCTGCCACTGGTAATTATTCACGTTATACTGGGAATTCTTTACGCTGGTCTCGTCGGCCCTTACCTTGAAATAGACCTGGGCGTCCACCCTCGCGTTAAGATTATCATTTGTTATTATCTCCTGTGGTTCGGCATCCACCATCTGTTCAGTGATGTTGACGAGGTACATCATGTCAATTATCGGTATGACCCAGTTGAACCCCGGCATGGCAAGACGGTTATACCGGCCGAGCCTTTCTACCAGTCCCCTGTGCGTAGGCCTGACTATCCTTATCCCCAGGAAAAATATCACGACCGCCACCAGCAATACGATCTTTAAAATAGACATAGGACCCCCCTTCTTGGACCATAGAACTACCGTTCAAAACATCAGGATAATGATCTGCTCTTTCGCATGATTATACCATTTTCGGGGAGAAATCGCATGAAACTATTTGTGGAAACCATTATGCCGATGTCTCTTCCGGGAAGACATCTATCCGGTTTCGGTCTGGCGCTTGATAAGTTCCTGTTCGATCGCTTTTTTCGTGTTCCGCAGGTCAAGCATACCGGCAAGGTGGGTCCCGTCCACGTCGTCCACTACAGGCACCTGTTCTATTTTCTGTTCGCCCATGAACGCTAGCGCGGACTCAAGCGGCAATGAAGAGGGTATCCTGTGTTCCATGGGAAGAAGCGCGTCGCCTGCCACCATCCAGTCCCAGCAGCCGTGGTCGACCAATATCTCCTTGAGGTTATCCAGCGTAATTACGCCTATTACCTTATCCTTTTCGTCCGTGACCGGATACACAAGGAACGGGTTATTCGAGAACATCTCGAACACTGCGCGTATCTTCCTGTTCTCACGGATAGGTATCGCCTCTTTTTCCATGACGTCGTTAACTCGCAGCGACGCGATAACGTCCTCTTCAGTCACGTTCCGGCCGGTCTCACGGGCCTTACTTACGGCCCACTTGACAAGGGATGGCCCGATAAGTTGCACTATCAGGGTCGTCGCGGTCACCCCGAATATGACCATATCCCCCAACGACATTGTATCCGTGACCTTTATGTTCCCCAGATGCGTGCTTGCCATTATCGAAAGGCCTATCGCGACACCCCCCTGGCAGAAAAGACCGATACCCGTGTACTTCTGCACGTTCTCATGGGCCCCTGATATCTTCGCGCCTATATAGGCGCCCGTTATCTTGCCGATGCTTCGGCCGGCCACATACACCAGTACTATAGCCCATAACCAGAGCGGCATATTAGCTACACCGAGACGCGCCCCGACCAGCACAAAGAACATCACGTAAATAGGTACGGAGAAATTCTTTACAAGGGAAAAAAGCTCCTGGCTGGTCTTCGGCGCGAGATTGACCAGCACTATCCCCATGGTCATGGTGACCAATATGACGTCCATCTCTATGACATCAGCGAACCCTATTACCAGAAGCAGCGTTCCCACCGCAAGCGCCAGCATTCGTTCTTTCTTCTGGCTCAGTGTCTTCATGGCGAACTCCAGGAGGAACCCGCTCATCGCGCCAAGCAGTATGGACCCGAAAAGGTCTTTGCATATCTTTAACGCTTCCGCGCCCAGGCTAGCAGTGCCCCCGGTAAGCATCCCGGCTACACCCGTACCTATACCGTAAAGTGTCATGGCCAGGGCGTCATCAAGGGCCACTATGGCGATAAGGGCCGCCGTCAGCACCCCGCGTGTCCGATATTCCCACAACACCTCGACCGTTGAGGCAGGGTCCGTCGCCGACGCGATAGCGCCGAAAACTATGCCGGAAGCCAGCGCCGGCGCCCAGGCATGTATGATACTTTGCACTATCAGTGTCACGGGGACCGACACCATCATAAAGGCCAGCAAACCCTCGCCGAAAAGTATCGCCATGAACTGTTTGCCGTATTTCCTGAAAATGTCGGCGTGAAGCTCTCCACCCACGAGAAAACCTATTATACCCAGGGCGAACCAGTTGAACGATTCAAGCTTGACCATATCCGCGTGTTTCACGATATGCAGCCCGGACTCCCCTATGAGGATACCGATGACAATATACCCTACCACCTGCGGTACGCGGAGCTTCTGGAACACCCACGCCCCCAGGATACCACCGAACACACCGATACCCAGGAGCATCAGAATGCCAATATTAACAGTTTCCATTTGTCAGCCTTTTTTGATTTTGGACTAAGATCAACTCCGGCGGAAAGCCGTCGGGTCGGGATCATTCAATAAAATGTAATTATACCTCCACGGGCCCCCGTCCTCAAGTAAAACCCGTAGGCGTTACGCCGCTTCGAGGAATTGCCTTATGTTCTCATATATGTCCTTGAGCTCATCGTACTCGAAGGGTTCGGCCGGTTTGAGCCTTATGGTTATCTTCCTCGCGTCGATCAGCATCTCCACGATATCTCCATCCGATATCTCTATGCTCATCTCACGCGCTATGCCGGAAAGGGAATCTTTGTCATATCCAGGCACTCCCGCGTAGTAAAGCGCTTTAGCAAGAGTAAAAAGCACCGTTTCCACCACGGGATAATAATCCATGAATTCGAGCCTGGACGAATCCACGAACGTTATCACGGCCTCGGAGGAAAAGTCCGAGCAATTCGGTTCGTTATCCGGGGTAGTTATCATGATAACGTTCTTTTTCTCGACCTTTACCCCATCCTTACCGTCCGCGGTGTATCTGGCCACCCTACCGGCAAGGGACTTACCCCTGCCGCTTATAATGACCATATTGGCAAGCACACGCCTCACTCTTTCATCCTTCTTTATATCACAAATATCCTCTATCACGCGCCTTACGAAACTCGCGGTACATTCGGTCCCCAGGTCCTCATCAATAGCGAGAAGCACAGGGCCTTCTTCCGCGCGGCTCATGGCCATGTCATAGATGCCGCCCACCATCCTGGTCACGGCTTGGACGGTACGGGTCTTTACCCCTTCCATCCTCCGTTTTTTGAGCTCTATCAGTCCCACTATTTCAGACACTCTTTGTTTCCTTTTCCCATAGGCCTCGGCGTCGGGATGTTCCGTATTCTCTTCGGCGGAAAGATGCCACAACTCATCGTCCGTAAGGATATCCTGCCTGAGGTCCTTCCTGTCTGCGGCAAGAACGAACTTCAAGAGGTCCTGTCCTATATACACGCACCTGTCACGATACCCCGCGTGCGCTATGTTGGAATGCTCCATGTCATCCTGCCATTTAAGCGCCGTACGCCCCATGGCCACCCGGAACATGACATGCTGTCCGGGCCTTACCCGCGGTTTCCCGTCAGGCAGTTGATGGGTGGTTATCCATTCCATAAGACTATCGGCCTCCTCCCGCGTAAGCACTGAGGACACCCCTATCTCTTCCGCCCTGTATCCACTTTCCGGCGTGACTCCCGGCATATACGCGTCGCCCATATCTTTTATACGCCATGCCCTGAGACGCCCTTTTTCATAGGACAGCTCCACCATTTCGTTCCCGCTTATGATGTCGCGGGCCATGGCATCACTGTCATACGCGAAGTACCCTTTTATATCCCTGGACGCGGAACGTTCGCGTTTAGGCGGTTTATAACCCGCCGCTTCCTCCAGGGAAGAAAATCCTGCGTCCAGAGCTATTTTCTTGAGCGCCTGGAGGTTCTTAATAAGAAGCGTTATCTTGAGCGGCACCTTGAGCCCTTCCCTTTTCATCCCTATAAGAAGCTCGAGCACGTTCGCCTCGAAACTCCCCTTTTCATCTATACCGGAGAGCAGTTTTGTCCTGATAGCGGCCCTTTGCGCTTTGTCCTTAACCTGTTCATTACCTTCCTGCCCGCTTACGTGGTCCAGGAAAATATCCAGCCTTTCTTCCATGCTCCCGGCATCACTCAATCGTTTTATCATGAACCTTTCGGCCAGGCTCAGGCTGATATACGCCGACCTGTCGAGTATGGCCACCCTTCCGTCAGGTGTTACGCGGAAATTCCCAGGGTGGACGTCGGAATGCACCAGCGTCCTCCCCTTTAAGATACTGCCCTTTATCTGGTCGAGATAATTACGCACTATAAGTGAGGCTACTTCTTTCCTGTCTTCCGCGTCCAATCCCGCTTCGTCTATCTTTGTCAGGTTATGACCGGCGACCATAGGCTCACGTATCATATATTTCGATCCACTCGCGATGTTCGCCGGCACATAAATGCTGCGATCAAAACCATGCGGACGGTACCCCTCGTTCACCTCGGCGAATTCCACATCCTCCTCACCATAATCAGGGTCATTAAGATCACGCTCTATCCATCCCCTGACGTCATCCAGGAGCGGAAGCACCTGCTGGTACCTGTCGTCATTCTCCGCAAGGGCCGTTATGACCTTTTCCAATAGCTTCAGCGACTCATTAGCGAAATATTCCGCGTTCGGGTTCCTCACTTTCACGACCTCCACGCTGCCGTCGTCAAGCTCGACCTCGTATACGGTCATTATCGAACCGCCCCCCAAACGCCGGCCGAACCTCTTTATATGCGCGGCATATCCCGGCATCTCCCGTTTTATCGTCTGGTATGCGGTAAGCCGCGACTGCCCCACCATGGAATCATACACTTCCGAGAATTCCTTTTCATAATCGGCCGGGAGGTCTATGAACTGCCCCATGAGCTGGAGGAACCGCACACCCGGGCTACCCAGCCTCTGTGCGATGTTCAGTATGAGCCCCACACCCGTCATCGGCTCACGCTCGCCATCTATCACTCCCTCCGGCATGATACTGAGGAACAGGCCATCTATCTCTTCCAAACCCTCGTTCCCCGGCGCGTATCCGTATATATATGTAAGAAGCCTTTTTTCCATGGCCTCTTTGGCCGGTCTTTCTTTTTCTGCTTCCGCTATATACTTCTTCCTCCGATCATTGGAGTCCATTATGAGGTCTTCTTCCCCGAATTCCTCATCGTACGCCGCGTCCAAGAGCGCCTCTTCCCTCAGGACTTGGTCGACTTCTTCAAATTCCGGGTACTCGAGACGCCCATCTATTTCCTGCCTAAAAGCCTCCACGCTCTGCCATGGTGTCGGCACAGCCGGTGGCATACCAATGCGCGACATGATCACGGGGTTCAAAGCGAAATATAGCTGGTCCTCTCCGGCGCTAGCCACGAACTCATTGAGCACACTCTCGAGCACTCCTTTAAGCACGGTCTCTTCCTCTCCGAAAACGACATTATTCCCCAGGAACATCTCAAGGAGCCTTTTCCTCCCGGACAGTTCCTTAAGGATACCACTCCGGCCAGTAAGAAGTTTTCTTAGAAGCAGGTATTTGCCTTTCCTCCCCAGGCGAAGAAAAGACTCGACCACACGGTTAAGAGGATAATATCCCGGGATATTCGCTCCTCCGTAAGGACTTTGTGTGGCCCATTTCTCCATATCTTCCTTAGTGGTCTCTCCCGCGTAGTATTTGGCGTAACTGAGGTTCATGGCCCTGCCGAGCGCGGCCATCCATTTCCTTAAGAGATAGTTCTTGAGCGCCGCGTCGCTCTTGCCACTTTCCATAAGCGCTTCTAAAAGTACTTTCTGGTCCTTCAGTATGTTCTCGAACGCGGCATCGACCCCGACGGCGGTCCCGGCCTCACCGAAAAAGTCCCCTCCGTTCTCTCCCCTGAAAACGTCTATTATTTTGCTTTCAAGCTCGTCCATTTCCTCCACTGTCGACGCTTTCTCTTCGATCAGATATTCCCAGGCCTGGGTTATATCCGCTGTCCTGTGCTTTTTGGATATCTGTTCCATAAGATCCAGGGCCTCGCGGAAACTCATCGTCCTTACCAGCCGGAGGAGAAGATATTCCTGGACTATGCTCATCACAAAAATATCCGACTGGAAAAAACTCAACACATAAAGTCTTTTTATCTCAACCGGGGTCATATCTTCTATGTTCCTGCCCTTGACGAAAGACAGGCCCTTAGCCAGTATGCGTTTATGGATACCACGGACATGCTCTTCCAGCTCCTGCGGCCCCATATATGTCGCCGCCTCTGAATATCTCGCTATCGGATAGTTATCGAAAAAACCCTCAAGCGTGCCAAAGAACTCATCTTCTGTATCGGTCTTCGACAGCTGGTTATCAAGCGCGATAAGAAACCCTATCTGCATGCTCCTTATGTCACCCACGCTCAGGTTGATCTCACGGATACGCGCCTTGACCCCGTAATATGCTTCCGCCCCCTCGATATCGTTCAGCATACCCGCTATCTCGTCAACATCCTCGAAAGTCGTTCCCTGGTCGTCCAGGACCTCTTCCAACGGCTGACTGATATATTTCTTATACTCATCCACGTTAGCGGAAAAAACGAGCATGAACTTTATCCCTTCCCTGGTCTCTTTCATGCTCGAAAAATTGGTCCCGACCTGTATATCTTCCGCCACCTTTTTAAATACCATATCCGCCAGATTCGTTCCCGGATGCGTTTCCCGGATAAACTTGATAGCGTCAGCCAATTGTTTGAATGTATATCTATCCAGTATCCCGTTAAATTCCGTGGCTGTTATAAGGTAATCCGCTATTTCCGCCACATTATCAGCCATGACCTTCCTTGCCGGAAGCGCGAATTTCCTGCCGGTCTTACGCCTGAGGTCCGGGACATCCACAATGCCGTCCCTCTCGATCAACTTCATGAACAGGAATTTATCAAGCGCGAAGGGACCATCCATGACGGTGTCATGATACACGTTAAGTCCCTTTTTTCCCGATTGATCGAGGTCATACATCGTCATAAGACCGAGATATACCAGGCTTGTATATATTTTGTTCTCCTCCGAACGGAAAACCACAGGATCCATCTCGAAGAACTCTTTGTTCTTACCAATGGCATCGGCCAGGGCGCTCATTATCCTTTTGACCATTTCGGCGTATTTCAGGCTGTCAAAACCTTCGTCATTGTCAAAATACATGGCATCTATCGCCGTCCTGAATACCGTATTCATCAACGTGAATGATCTTTTTTCACCGACCACAAGGTCCATTTCCCTGAATAGGTCACTTGCGAGGATCTCTTCCAGCACTTCGAACATCCTGGCCGGATCAGCTTCGGCGGCCCTGGAAAAATCCGAGAACGCGGCACCTGTGCGCGTGTATTTCACCATCTCCTTGTGGCCCAAGAACGCTGTGCCGGCGTACATACCTGTCGCCATGAAAGTTGCGAGGGCCGCGTCGGCCTTCCGGGTCCGGCAAACACGTGTTCCCTGGACAGCTTCGCGTATCTTACTTATACTGTCGCCAAGAAGTATCATGCCGTTCTGCAGGTTCACCGCCTCGGCCAACTTGATATCCTCTACATCCCGATTTCCCTCTTTCATCCTCTTCAACTTGGCCAACGCGGGATCATGAAGAACGTTATAACATTCATAAGCGAAATATCTGTCGCTATTCATCACCATGACCCTTGCGGCGTCCATTGCCTTGGCGGTATCGTGCCTCAACACCTTTTCTATCTTTGCTCCGCCCGCTGCCATCACATTGGCCACACCAGACCTAAAACCATCCGGGAGAGGTTCGAGCACCCCTGAAAGATTACTATAATCCTTGAGATACGTAAGGGTCTCCATATTAAGCATGCGGTCCGTGTTGGAACCATGCACCATGCCCCAGTTCTCTCCACGCGCCCTAAGTCTGTTCATAAAAGAAACAGCCCCCTGTGGGTTGTATCCCAGGTCGCTCATCATGTTGAAAGCGCATACATCCGCCTCATATTCGGAATATCTCAGCAAGCCGAATTTCGCGCGGATGTCGTTCCTTTTTTCGGCGTCATCCATTTTCCTGAAATGTTCCCGGTCAAGATGTGCCATCTCATGCAAGAGCACGAATATCAATTCTTCTTCATATTCGACCATTTCAAGTAATTCCGGGCTGAATATCATATGCCCGTCGGCAAGTACCATGGCGTTAGGTCCCATCCCCCTGGAGGCGAGCACCTCAACTATCGGGAGGTCATTACTATTCACATCGGGATACATCCCCCGTATCAGACCATTGATATAAACTATCACACCTGCATCCTGTCCCAGCAGGCCGTAATCCGCCTTGAACCGGTTCAGGACCTGCCTGGTCCCCGAACCGGTCTCTCCACGCTTGAGCACTCCCAACACCCCGCCAGGAGCGGTTATCCCGGCATTCAAACCGCCTATCATCCGTGACAATGCCGCATCGTCTTCTGGCCACATCTCTTTCTGGAACGATCTGATCGCGTAATGCGTCCTCATCCCGGGGACGCGCCTGTGCCCTTTTCCTTCACGGGAAATATATTCATCAAGGGCCGCTGAACCTCCCCCAATGTACGGCAGGACATCTATCCCGGCGACATGCGCGAGTTCGTGGAAAAGCGCTATATCGTCATTCTCGAAAGCTTTCCCCACGGCTATCATCCCGGGGTAACCCATACCGTATATACCGTAAGGGTTATCCCTGAGTACAAAACGCCCGCTAGCCGGCACACTTTTCAAGGCCGCGTCCATACGTTCGTCCAAAGCGGCTATACCCGTTCTCCTGTATCCTTCGAACAGACCTTTTGGCGCCTTTTCCGCCCATAAGACAACTTCTTCCGTCCCTCCCGACTCGATATTTTCCGCGTTAAAGACACATTTATACTTTCCGCCCGTTCCCGTCGGCACGAACTCAATGACCTCGCCATCCAGCGGCATATATTTACCGATAAGCCCGCTATCCGGGCGCATCAATCTCTTCGCCCATTTAGCATGGATATTACGTACCGGCTCTTTTTTCCTTTTTGTTAAAATATCCCTGTCCACCGCGCGCAAAGTATCGCGAAGCGTCCCGTTCCTTTCAAGCCTTTCGAAAACTTCCGGCACAGCCCTCTCGGGATCATCCGCCGCATCGGTCATCCTTATCATTTCAACGACCAGCCCTGACGGGATATCCACCCCGGGATGGGCGTTACTCAACTCGCCGGCCAGGAGACCCATATACGTCTTGACCCGCTCCTCCGCTTCATCTTCCATCTGCCGGGAGATCTTTTCCTGTTTTTCACGAATGATAGTGAGAAGGCTGTTCGCGCTCTCGAGTTCTTCCTGTCCGTCGTCCCCGGCAATAGCCGTGTTTATGCCCGCGAACTCCTCGGGTATCGTTATAGGCACAAGCCTTATGTTCCGGGAAAAGTCACGGATCCCGGTCAGCCGGTCTATCTCGGAGGCAAGCTGTCTTCGCACTTCCTCTATGTCTTCATAAGTAAGCCCGTTCCGGTTCATGGTAAAGACTATAGGCGTCGCAAAAGACCCGCCACCGTGGGGGCCAGTATGGGCCTGTCCCGACACGGAAAGGTCAAGGGCCCTGACCGCTTCCTCCACGCGTGCCCGCATATGTTCATCGAATTGCCTTACAAGCCACATCACCAGCCTTCTCTTATCGATGGTATCAGTCGCGGTAAGGGCATCCCCGGCCTGCACCTCAACACCTATTTTCCGCCTCTCAGACGGCATCATCACGACTATATCCCTCTTGGTCCCAAGTTTATCCGGGACCTCGAACCCTTCCACGATACAGTTCGTTTGTTTTTCCAACCCGCGGGCGTGCTGCATCTGCAGAGCTATTCCCATAAAAGCATCGAGCTGGTCGCCTCTTTCCAGTGTAAGACGGTTCACCACCTCGTCGATCCCGTCGACGTTCCTGTAATCATAGATAAGTTCCAGCACATAATGCAATGGTTCCACGAGGGCCATCCTCAAAAGGTTCAGGACGGCTTCCAATCTCAGCGTCCTCCCTATTCCGCCAAGTATGGCCAGCACCATCCTGCCCATCCTGGAAAAAGCCCGACCCATGAACCACAAGAACTCGATGGTATTGCCCACTATACCCCGTACGTCCTCTCCATGTATCCTCTCCACATTCTCAAAAGCCGCCTTCTCCCCTTCGGGGAGTATTTGCTCCGTCTCCGCGTCATCTCCGTCCGAGGAAAGGTCCCTGCCATCAAATCCAGAAATATCGATGAACCGCATTGTCCGTATCTTCGCCGCTATCTCCTGCGGCACGCCTTCGGGAGCTGTCTGGCCGGATACCTGCCATCGACGATACAGTTCATCAAGTTTTTTGCTGAATTCATGCGTCTCCCCGCACTTAGCGGAGATCTCGTGGACAAGGATAGCGCCCGCGTCATTCTCGGCGCTCTGGGGAATATTAATGAAACGGTTAC
This sequence comes from Candidatus Omnitrophota bacterium, assembly GCA_028715965.1. Lineage (NCBI taxonomy): Bacteria > Pseudomonadati > Candidatus Omnitrophota > Candidatus Omnitrophota bacterium. Next base: position 21,046 of record JAQUQS010000011.1, read on the forward strand.
TCGCGTGCGCCCTGTTGAACTCTACGGGCACCGTCACGGTCTTTCCTCCTATGTCTATATTTAACTCCGACATGTCGGGGACAAGCGATACCCGCCCCGATTCCAGGAAATTGAGCGTCTCACTTATAAGGACATTATCAGCCCCCATATCCACCAGGAAAGAAAGCACATCCTCTTCTATCTCTTCGGAAAGCGCTTTTATCTCGAAGGCCATAAAGAGATCCGGGTCGTCCCGGTCTAAGCCCCCCGGACCCGGTCGATAGGTGCTTTTGTCATACGCTACCGCGCGAGCGCCCACCAGGCGCCTGTCACTTGAATACACGGGAAGGCGTGTATAGCTCCAGTCCCTTTCTATCGTGGCGATCCCCAAATGGCTGCCGAAAAGAAGCGCTTTATTGGCTTCACGTTTATATATGTAATGCGGGTTAGCCTCAAGCGCGGCGTCCCATACCTCTATGCCATCCACTCTCCCTTCGAAGTTAAACCCGGCGGTCATGAGTATCGGGTAGTTCAGGTCCAGTTTGTTCCCGTGAACGAACGCGTTCTTTAGGAGCTCTATTACCGCCCTCCGTATCTTCGCGCGCTCCCTCGCGTCATGCGATATCATATCCGATATCTCCCGAGAAAGGACCATCATGCCAGCGCGTATCTTCCAAAAGGTCTCCCTGATATGTTCCGCGTTCTCTTCCGTAGGCTCATCGAATTGTTCGGGAACCAGGTCACCGAGATCGATCGATATGACCTTACCGGATCGCAAAGCATGGACAATATCGCGCGCCGTATTCTCGTCCACTCCTTCCGGCGAGAACCTGAACTCGTCAATGCCGGCCTTAACGGTCCTTCTCAGAATGGCCTTGCGCAGAATATCCACACGCGGCATGGTCATGGATGACGCCCCGGTATGGACCTCGGTCTCACGCGGGACCAGTCCGTGTATTACCGCAAGTGGCGTATCAATATCCTTTTCATGGGCTATATCCTGTTCATCTTTTTCTTTTCGTGCCGCGTGGCGTATTATCCCTTTTTGTCTGGCGGCTTTGATCTCTTCGGTGGTATAAACGGTCACTTCCGGCATTTCACCCGCGCGTTCCGAAACGAACGCGAAATATTCGCGCGCGTTTATATAACACGGCACAATGAACGAACCCGGTACGTTCGGAAGTATCCCGGCTATATCTTCCCGCCCCGTCTCGGAAAACCCCAGTTTTACGTCTATACCCTCAGCCTTGAGGCGTGTATTGACATCCATGGGCCTTTCGGACGAACGTAAATGATCGTATCCCGGACTTTTTGACAGACAGGATAGGAAATACTTTATTATCCCGATATCCTTTATCTCTGTACTGGAAAGAGGATTGAAAATAGACTGTACGCTTAAGGTGTCCTTTCCATCGGCATAGGCTGGCACAACGCTTCCGCATATAAAAGCCGTAAGCGTTATTATAGATACGATTTTTTTTGTTGTTTCAGTGATAATATTCCGCATATGCATAATATTTTTCTTACTTTTCTTAATTTTACATATCAATATACACTTATATATGTGGGTTTTCAAGGATTACATTGTAACTTTTTTTGATGCTAACAATAGGATGGGTCCAGGATACGTCCTCGTCTGTCGGCGAAAGACATAACCTGGGTAAATAGATATATTTAAAGATATTTATAGTTTATGCGTTCTTCCCCGACCTGTTATCACGAATGATACGTTTCCTATCCAGTTCTTTTAGAAATGTCTTTCTTAAGCGTATATGTTGCGGGGTTATTTCCACAAGCTCATCATCCTCGATGAACTCAAGCGCGAATTCAAGCGTCATTTCCCGCGGCGGTATGAGCTGTATAGCCTCATCCGAGCCGGAAGCACGCATATTTGTAAGTTTCTTGCCTCTCAGGGCGTTGACAAGAAGATCGGTCCCCTTGTTGTTAACCCCTATTATCATGCCCTCATATAATTTGTCGCCTGGATGTATGAATATCTCCCCCCTGTCCTGCAGGTTATACAACGCGTACGCGACCGCCTCACCCGCGTCATGCGATATCATCACTCCATGCGAACGCTCAGGCATTTCCCCCTTGTATGTCTGGTACTCTAGGAAATTCTGGTACATGACACCATTACCACGTGTCATCATGAGAAAATCGCTCCGGAACCCGATAAGCGCCCTCGATGCGACCACGAACTCCATGCGTGTTCCCCCGGTCGAGGTCGGGCTTATCTCCCTCGTTTCGGCCTTACGCTCGCCAAGGGCCTGCATGACGACCCCCTGGTACTCGCTGTCCACCTCGATGACCACTTCCTCCACCGGCTCAAGGACCTGCTCGCCCATTTTCTTCATGATGACCTTTGGGCGGGAGACCTCGACCTCGTACCCTTCCCTCCTCATGGTCTCGATGAGTATCGCCAGATGGAGCTCCCCGCGTCCAGAGACCTTGAACCGTTCCCCACCATCGATCTCTTCCACCTTTATCCCAACGTTTATCATGGCTTCATGCGCGAGCCGCTCACGTATATGCCGTGACGTAAGGAATCTTCCCCCGTCCTTACCGGCAAGCGGGCTCGTATTATGCGAAAAGTTCATGGATATGGTGGGTTCATCCACTTTTATGGCCGGCAGGCCTTTTGGTTTATTGATATCCGCCAGCGTTTCCCCCACCTGCACGTCCGGTATCCCGGCTATGGAGACGATATCACCCGCCACCGCTTCCTGCACCTCGACCCTTGCCAGGCCACGATATTTCATGATACGGGTGATCTTGCTTTTCAAGACCGTTCCGTCACGCTTAACGAGCGCCACGGGGTCTGCCATGCGGATAACTCCGTGGAATATGCGGCCGATGGCGATAAGCCCGACATATGAGTCATAATCCAGCATAGTGACCAGCATCTGGAACGGCATATCAGGATCGGCCACCGGTGGAAGCACCCTGTGCAATATCGTTTCAAGAAGCGGTTTTACGGACTCACCCGGCTCGTCCAGGTCAAGCGTGGCGTACCCGTCCCTTCCCGACGCGTAAACAATGGGGAAATCCAGCTGTTCTTCCGACGCGTTAAGCTCGCAGAAAAGATCGAACGTCATGTCCGCCACGGCGTCGGGACGCGCGTTCTGCCTATCTATCTTGTTTATCACAAGTATAGGTTTCAGGTGCAGCTCGAGCGATTTTTTAAGCACGAACTTCGTCTGCGGCATGGGCCCCTCTACGGCATCGACCAGAAGAAGCACTCCGTCGACCATTTTAAGTATGCGCTCTACTTCGCTCCCGAAATCCGCGTGCCCCGGGGTATCGACTATATTGAACTGGACACCCTTATACTGCATGGACGCGTTCTTCGACAATATAGTAATGCCACGTTCGCGTTCAAGCGGGTTGGAATCCATTATGGTCGTTTCTCCTGCCTTGAAATCATACGCGCCCGTATACTTGAGCAGCGCGTCGACAAGCGTGGTCTTACCATGGTCAACATGCGCGATTATCGCGACATTCCTTACGTCTTTCCTTCTTTTCTGGTTCGTCATAAATATACTATTCCCTTTTCAACTGGCGTTCTCATTACAGCGATACGGAAAAACTTTCCCCGGACCCGGTGACATGTAGCTGTGTATTATAGTGTAAAACACGGTATTATTAAAGGATGTTCTTTCGCGAACAGGTTTTAGTCCCCTAGGGCTTTTTTTATCTCGGACATAAGCTCTTGGGGCTCATATGGTTTAGTGATGAACGCGTGCGCGCCCTGCTGCATGAATTTCGCCCTAAGCATACTATCATTATGGGCCGTAAGGAGTATCACCGGTATGGTAGCGGTATTGACCGACTGCTTGATGTTCCTGAAAAAACTTTCTCCGCCACCGGCAGGCATGCTGATATCAAGGAGGATAAGGTCAGGCTTCTCTTTATGGGCCTTGGCGAGCCCCTGTACGGCGTCGAAAGCGACCGTAACGTCATACTTGTTCGCCAAAAGCCTTTTCGAGAGCGTCCCGACGAAATCCGCGTCATCATCGATTATCAGTATTTTGCGGGCCATTATTCCCTTCCGTAACATATAGGCGTTAATTGATATCTCTGAATGATGTTATCGGCTACCATAAGGCTTCCCCCACCTACTTCACTATCATATATATAGACACCATCATCAGGCATGCCCCGAAGAGCTTTCGTAAGGCGTCAGCCGGTATGGACCCCGCCAGCTTAGCCCCCAAAAGCCCTCCGATAACGAACCCCAGGCACAGAAGAACGGCAGCGATGATATTGACGTGCCCGTTCCTGTAATACGTCCAGGCCGCGAGTATCCCTATGGGTGGCACCAGCATCGCGAGCGTCGTCCCCTGCGCCATATGCTGGTTGTACCCGAATATGTATATAAGGGCAGGCACGACTATTATGCCGCCGCCTATACCGATGAGTCCGCTCACCACACCCGCCAAAAGTCCCACAACGACCAGAAACATCCATACCCCCTGTTTTTTAGGACCTGTCCCCCGTTACGCCGTACCTATATACGGGCATTGTCCGCCATCCGCGATTATGCCGCAATCCATGGAACACGGCACCGCCTTGATCGATACCTCGCTCCCGGAGATACCTTCGGCTATGTCTTCCTCTATGACACGGGTTATTTCGTGCGCGCGCGCGAATGGCATCTCCTTCGGCATAATAAGTTTCATCTCGATGAATTTTTTGTGGCCCGCGGTCCTTGTCCGGAGATCCCTGAAATTGCAGAAATGCTCGGCGTTACGGGCAAGCCTCACTACCGTTTCCATCTTACTTGGTTCCTCAATGGACGCGTCGAGCAGGTTGATGAACGCCTTCTTCGCCAGGCGCGCGGACGGCACCGAAACGGCTATACTTATCACCAGCGTTATCGCCGGGTCGATGTACGGCACCACCAATACCAGGCTCGTCCTCTTCAAAAGTATAGCGGCGAGAAAAGCGCCCGCTATGGACGCGGATATGAAACCTTCCAGCAGGTAATGCGTGCCTTCGGCCTTTACCGCTGGTGACATACTCTTCTCGGCGTACTTAAATATGAAGAATGCCCCTATGAAATTGAGGGAAAGTCCTATCGCGCTCGTCAACAACCCGACCCATGGCAGTTCGATATGCCCGGGCCGGAAGAACGCGGAAAAAGCCTGGAACGACATTATCCCGGCTATACCGACAAGGATAATACCTTCCATAGCCTCGCACACATGCTCGACCTTACCGTAACCGTAATTATGGAACAGATCGGCGTCCTTGGTGGAAAGCTTAAGGGATTTATACAATATGACCGACACTATAAGCCCGACAACGGTAATAGCGAAATCCGTCGCTATGGCCAGGGAATGCACCACGACCAGCGCCACGAGCTTTACCGCGAAAAGCACTACGTTAAAAAACAGGCTGACCCTCGCAGCCCTCATCATGTATTTACGTCTTGTCCTCATATGCCGGGTCCCGGAATGATCTCAACTGTTTTATTATAAACCTTTTTCGCGTTTAATTTCATTAAAATATTATTCCGAAGGGAAATAGCTGCGTCTAATAGTTCGGGCCGCGGGAAATGAACATAAAAAGGCAGGGTTCACACGAATATCCGCCGAAACCCTGCCTCTTCATATATACGACCGCCATATACCGCCCTGGAATTATCTTTTCAGGACACCACCAAGTTCCTCATGATAGCTCTGCAAGGCCTTCGGGGACATCTCACGACCCTTCATCGCCCTTATGCCCTCCACGCTGGCGGAAGCGGCGGCTATTGTCGTCACATACGGCACCTTACGTTGTATGGCTTCTTTGCGTATATAACTGTCGTCATGCTGGCCGTACTTCCCTATCGGGGTGTTTATGACAAGCTTCACCTCTCCGTTCTTTATACTGTCCAGGATATTGGGCCGGCCCTCATGAAGTTTCTTGATAATGGTCGCCGGTATCCCGTTCTTCTTAAGGAATTTTCCGGTGTTTTCCGTCGCCGATATGGAGAACCCGAGCGATATCAGTTCTTTCGCCAATATCAGGATATCCGGTTTATCTTTATCCGACACCGTAAGGAGCACGTTGCCTTCAAGCGGGAGCCTGGTACCGGCGGCTTCCTGGGCCTTGTAAAAAGCCGCCCCGAAAGTGTCCGCTATCCCCATGACCTCGCCCGTAGCCCTCATTTCCGGGCCTAGTACGGGGTCGACCTCCGGGAACATATTGAACGGGAACACCGCCTCCTTTACACCGTAATACGGCACGTCTATGGTCTTGAGCTCGGGGAAATCCGAGAGTTTCTTTCCCAGCATCAGCATGGTAGCTATACGCGCTATGGAGATACCACACACTTTGGACACGAGCGGCACCGTCCTCGAAGCCCGAGGATTGGCTTCGAGTATGTAAACCTTTCCCCCGGCTATGGCGTACTGTATGTTCATAAGTCCCACCACTTTGAGCTCCTTGGCTATCTTGGCTGTATGATCCGCTATCGTCCTCAGGTGTTCCTCGCTTATGGTCTTGGACGGCAACGTACAGGCTGAATCGCCGGAATGTATGCCAGCGTGTTCAATGTGTTCCATCACCCCGGCGACGAAAGTGTCCTTGCCGTCACACAGGGCGTCGACCTCCGTTTCAAGGGCCCTTTCCAGGAACTTATCGATAAGCATGGGATACTCCGGGCTGACCTGTATAGCCTCAATAGCGTACTTCCTCAACATAGCCTCGTCATATATGATCTCCATACCTCTTCCGCCGAGGACAAAAGAAGGCCTGACCATAAGTGGATAACCTATACGTTCCGAGATAGAGAGCGCTTCTTCGAGGGACCGCGCTATCCCGCTTTCCGGCTGGGGTATCCCCAGCTTTATCATTTTCTCCCTGAAGTGTTCCCTGTCCTCGGCGAAACGAATGCTTTCCGGCGTGGTCCCGAGGATATTCACCCCCGCGTCCTTAAGTTCCTGGGCTATATTAAGTGGCGTCTGCCCCCCGAACTGCACGATCACACCTTCCGGCCTTTCCTTCTCGTATATGGCGAGCACATCTTCCAGCGTCAATGGTTCGAAATATAATTTGTCTGACGTGTCGTAATCCGTTGAAACGGTCTCCGGGTTGCAATTGACCATTATGGTCTCATACCCGGCATCCCTGAGGGCGAACGCCGCGTGAACACATGTATAATCGAACTCGATCCCCTGGCCGATACGGTTGGGGCCTCCTCCAAGTATCATTATCTTCCTGCCGGACGACACCGGTACTTTATCCTCGCTGGCGCAATACGTGGAATAATAATAGGCGGCGTTCTCCACCCCGCTTACCGGGACCGGCTCGAACCTGGCTATCTTGCCAAGGGAGATCCTTCTTTCCCTCACTTCTTTTTCGGGGACCTTGAACAAGCCCGCCAGGTATCTGTCGGCGAACCCGTATTCCTTGGCCTTTATAAGCTCCCCGTCCGAAATATCCTGCCAGGGACGTTTTGATATGGACACTTCGAACTCCACAAGTTCCTTCATCTCGTTTATGAACCATTTCCCTATTTTTGTCAATTTATAAAGCTCGTCCACGGTAACACCTTTTCTCATGGCTTCGTACATCAGGAATATCCTTTCACTGGATGGTATCGCCAATCGTTCCTTGAGCTGCTCCGGTGAAAGCGTACCGAAATTCTTCGCGCCTCCAAGACCGTACCTTCCTATCTCGAGGGACCTTATGGATTTCTGCAAGGTCTCCTTGAAATTCTTCGCTATGCTCATGACCTCGCCTACCGCTTTCATCTGGGTCCCAAGGACATCCTTAGCCTGCGAGAACTTTTCAAAGGCCCATCTCGCGAACTTAACCACCACATATTCCCCGCTGGGCGCATATTTATCCAGCGTACCTTCCTTCCAGTACGGCATCTCGCTCATAGTAAGCCCGGCCGCCAGTTTTGTCGATATACGCGCTATAGGGAACCCCGTGGCCTTTGACGCCAGGGCGGACGACCTTGATGTCCGCGGATTGATCTCTATGACCACAAGCCTGTCATTCTCTGGATTATGGGCGAACTGTATGTTCGTCCCCCCTATGACCCCTATCGCGTTGACTATCCGGTATGAAGCTTCCTGGAGTTTTTCCTGCAGCTTCTTTGGGACCGTCAACATAGGCGCGACACAAAAACTGTCCCCCGTATGCACACCCATGGGATCGACATTCTCTATAAAGCATACCGTTATCTTAACATCTTTCTCGTCCCTTACGACCTCCAGCTCCAGCTCCTCCCAGCCCAGCACACATTCCTCTATGAGGACCTGTCGGACAAGACTGGCATTGAGGCCACGCGCCACCTGTATCCTGAGCTCTTCCACGTTATATACGATACCGCCTCCCGTCCCGCCCATGGTATAGGCCGGCCTCACTACCACGGGATACCTCAATTCTTCGGCTATTTTTTCCGCCTCTTCCAGCGTTGTACAAGTCTTGGACCTGGGTACCTCAAGGCCGAGGCTCGACATCGTATCCTTGAACGCCTGCCTGTCCTCGCCGCGCATTATGGCGTCTTCTTTCACTCCTATCATCTCGACCCCGTATTTCTTGAGCACACCGTTCTTGTATAAACTGGATGACAGGTTAAGTCCCGTCTGCCCGCCGAGATTCGGCAGGAGCGCGTCCGGTCTTTCTATCTGTATTATCTTTTCTATGCTTTCCACGGTAAGCGGCTCGATATAGGTCCTGTCCGCCATACCCGGATCGGTCATTATCGTGGCCGGATTGGAGTTGACCAGGACGACCTCATAGCCTTCTTCCCTGAGGGCTTTACATGCCTGCGTGCCGGAGTAATCGAACTCACAGGCTTGTCCTATGATTATAGGCCCGGAGCCTATTATCAATACCTTATGGATATCTTTCCTTATTGGCATGGGTTTCTCCTTTTCTTCGTTGAAAAAAGGGCGGCACCACCGATCGGTAGGCCGCCCAAGTTCAGGTAATAGATATGTTTAAGTTCTTCGCCATTATGCTATAAATTTTATGTACCCGCCGGCCCCACATAGGATGGCGACTAGCGGTATTTTATAGCATTTATTGACTTGTTTCAAGCAATTGTTGCTTAAATATCGTTCACAGGCGTTATGTGGGAAGACCAGGCCGGGCACGGGGATCGAACTGGTAAGGCGACCTGTCCCCGGCCGCGTTATACCCGGCCGGCATGCGTCATATCAATATTCCCCTCGCGTCAGGCCTGTCTGGCCTTTCTTTTTCCAGGATATCACACGCGACGTCGACCCAGCTGTCGTCCCCGTATTGTTCCTTCCTGAAGAACCAGTATTCCACTCCCCATAGGAATATAGCGTCGATCTCCGCCGACCTGAGCTCCTCAAATGTCCCCATGAAGCTTCCGGGCAAACATGTTATCGCCCGTTCGCCTTTATAGACAAGATGCCCTGGCTCCCAGGGTTCCGCCTGAAGTTCGGTCACCCATAGGACCTTATTCCGCTTTTCGGCGTAAGATACCAGCCCTTTCAGGTACGATATGCGCTCTGTCGGCTCCGACCTGAAACATATCCCGGCGCCCCATATCTTATGCCCGATGACCGGGTACACGTTGACGGCCGGTATCTGCGCCAGGTCTATGGTGGCCAGGATCGGGTTCTTTTTATACATCAGCCGGGATAAAAAACCAAGGAGCTTGTTCGGGAAGGACAGGACATTTAGCACTATTGGCCGCTTAAGCGGGTCCAGATCTCTTACTAACTCCATCTCTTTCTTCAGGAATTCTTCGGATATCCACCACTCATTGGGGCCCGACCGGTTGAACGGCTCGTTCTCCACCTGCCAGGCGATGATATTATTACTACCCGAATACCGGGTTATCACCTTTTCTATGAATATCGGGACCCGTTCCCTGACGTTCGGGTCAGCACTTATGTCAGAACCGTTCCTCACGTGTACTTTTTCCCAGAGCCACACCGGCAAAAAATATTCCGGCCACCTTGGAGCCTTCATCCCCACGACCAGCATGATTTTTTGGCCACACTCTTCCGCGAGCTCCATCTGCCGGTCCAGTTCCCTGAAATCGAATTCGCCTTCTTTCTTCTCTATCCTGTTCCAATACGCCCCTAAACGTACGACGTCGAACCCCATGTTCAGGGTCTTTCGGTATATCTTCTTCCAATCAAGCTCAAGATATTCACACTGCACCTGGCTGAACGTGGTCCCCACCCGGACCGCCCCGGCTTGGCACTGTAAAGGACCCGTCAGGACAAGAAGGACCACTAATGATCCAGTCCATATTTTCATGTCAACCCCCGCTTCATTATAGACCCGTTCACACCCGGGCCCTGCCCCATATCTCGGCCAGGACGGCGGCAGTGAAGATGCATACGAAAACGAAACACGCCGCTGGTATTGCCGTACGTTCATCGAAATGTTTGAGCGCGAGCACCGTGCCGAGTCCCGCGTTCTGCATGCCTATCTCTATCGCGAGCGTTCTCCTGCGAGGTACGCTCATCTTGAACGCTTTCGCTATAGCATAGCCGGAAGACATACCCCAAAGGTTAAGAAGCAACACGCCGGCCATGACGGCCCCCGTGAGCATGACAAGGAATTCCTTGTTAAGCGCGATGACCAGTGAGCAAATGAATATGATGAAAGTAACGGATATCGCCGGGAACACCGGCTCTATTCTCTTTATGACGCCGGTGAACCTGTATTTCAGGAAAAGGCCGAGCGCAAGCGGCGCGATGACCATCTTGATAATGCTCGCGAACATCCCCCAAAAATCCACCCTGAACATGGAATGCGCGAGAAGATACGTGAGTAGCGGCGTCATTACTGGCGTCAGCAAAGTGGAAACGGTCGTCAAACTAACAGAATACGCCACATCGGCCTTAGCCACGTAGCTCATCACGTTACTTGCCATGGCGCCCGGCGCGGCACCCGTCAATATAAGCCCGAGCGATATCTCCGGCGGAAGGCCCAGGATCTTCGATATGAAGAACGCGCCAAGGGGCATCAGGGTGAACTGCATGACCGAGCCTATGGCCACGACCTGCGGGGTTTTGGCGATCTTCTTGAAGTCATCCATGTCAAGCACGCAGCCTATACCCGACATCGTCATCGCGAAGAACACGTCCATCCATCCGCGCATAGCCACAAAAGGGCCGGGATAGAGATACGCCGCCAGGCCGCATATGGCTACCCATACCGCCATGTATTTCGTGTATATCCTCAGGAACCCACCCATAACAGATATCCCCCGCCGCTAACGGCCAGTTCTTTCCAGAAAATCCCTCACGGTCTTTAAGAACAATTCCGGCTTTTCCAGGTGGTGCAGGTGCGAAGCGTCCGGGATAACGATCATGTCGGAGTCGGGAAAAGCCTCGCGGTATTCCGCGACAGTCCCTGCCGCGGCCTCGTCATGCTCGCCTGAAACAAGAAGTACAGGCGCTTTTATCTCGTTAAGACGGCCCATAAGGTCACGGTCCTTGAGTGCCCCGTTTATGGTAAATTCACTGGGTCCCCACATGGTAAGATAGACATCCATGTTAAGTTCCGATAACGCTTCCTGGAGGTATTCGGGCCATGGGTCGAGCCGGCAGACATGCCGGTGGTAATAGCTCATTACGGCGTCCTGGTACCTCTTCCCGTAATCCCCGGCGCGTTCCGCGTCCTTTATGGCGCTTTTCATGTCGGGCGGCATCTGTTCGATATACGCCCTCTGGTCGTCATGCCAGCGGGGTGAGCTGAGATAGGGCCCGCACAGTATGAGCCCCTTTACTCCTTCTGGCTTCTTCTCCAGCATATACGAACACGCGAGCATCGTCCCCCAGGAAAAGCCCATGAGATACACCTCTCCAAGCTTGAGAAATTCGCGTATCTGCGCGAGTTCGTCCACGTAATGCTCGACGGAATAGAAGGACCTGTCAGTAGCCCTGCCGCTCCGGCCGCACCCCAGTTGGTCATAAAAATACACCGGGCGCGTGTCAGAAAGTTCGCTGACGACCTCGGGCATGCTCAGGAATCCCGGGCCTCCATGCAGAACAAGTAAAGGAGTTCCCCTGGTGCCCTCCCCGTAGACAGAGTACCAGATCCTGCCATTCCTTGTCTCGATATATCCGTCTCGCATGGGTCACTCGCTTTCCCCGGATGAACGGTCTCCCTTAATGAACGTCCCGGGCGGCCGGGCCTTGCTTGAAATACGCCATGGACTGGGACGTGGCCATGAGAACGCCATCCTTATCGACCACGTTCATCCTGTATGTACCAAGCCGGCGGCTGCGGGATACCAGCTCGGCCTCAGCGTATAATTCATCATCCAGTCGCGCCGCCTTGATAAAATGGATATTGGAACTTATCGCCAGCCCGGAATCTTCACCGGCATTGGCCGCCAGGGCAAAAGCGTAATCCGACAGGGAGAATATCAACCCTCCGTGGGCCATCTCCGCTCCGTTCAAATGATGCGGACGGACCTTAAGCCGGACCTTCGCGTAACCTTCACGAACTGAAATTACCTCAATGGCCAGATGTTCGGCGAACTTGTCCCTCAACGCGGAATTATCTGCGGGCATTGTCGTCCTCCTATCTCCGGGTCACAGACCTCGTATCTCTTTCCTTCCCAGAACACGTATGCCGTTATTCGTCAAGATACCGAGCGCCTTGTCGGGATCCTCGAAACGGAACACCATTATCGCCTTATCAGCGCTTTTTTCGACGAACGCGTACATGTATTCCAGATTAACGTCCTGGTCATCCAACACTTTCAGGATATTCGCCAATCCGCCGGGTCGGTCATCCACTTCGACAGCGACAATATCCGTGATCGACGCGATGAACCCTTCCTGTTTCAACGCGTTAACAGCCTCGTCGGGTCTGTTCACGACCATACGTAAGATGCCGAAATCCTCGTTCTCTGCTATGGTCAGCGCCTTTATGTCTATACCGGCACTGCCGATCACACGGATAGCGCCATAAAGACGGCCTTTCCTGTTCTCTAAAAACACCGATATCTGGGTGATCTTCATTTGTCCCCCTTAAATAGCCCTTTTGTCTATAACGCGCTTGGTTTTCCCCTCACTTCTCTCTATCGTCCGGGGCTCCACAAGATGGACCTTTACGTTAACGCCCAGGGTCGTTTCTATTTCCCTGGCGATACGATGCTCGAAATTCTGGAGTTGTTTCACCTCATCGGAAAAGAACGCTTCCTCCACCTCTACCAATACCTCTAACCGGTCCATCCCGTTCTTTTCACGATCGATGATAAGCTGGTAATGCGGCTGGGTACCTTCAACGGTCAGGAGGACCTCCTCGACCTGCGAGGGGAAAACGTTAATGCCGCGTACGATGATCATGTCATCGGTCCTTCCCAGCACTTTGCTTATCCGCGGCGACGTACGTCCGCAACCGCACGGCACATGGTCTATGGTAACGATATCACGCGTTCGATACCGGATAAGCGGCATCCCGACCTTCGTGATCGGGGTCACGACAAGCTCTCCCGGGCATCGTGGTGGAAGGGGCTCAAGGGTCTTGGGGTCCACGACCTCGGGATAAAAAACATCCGACGGCACGTGCAGGCCTTTTTTACAATGGCATTCACACGCCACCCCCGGGCCGATTATCTCCGACAGACCATAGATATCTATCGCCCGGATATCCCAAACTCGCTCTATTTCCTTGCGCATCGCCTCGCTCCACGGTTCAGCGCCGAATATCCCTATCTCCCAGCTGCTGTCCCTGGTCGAAAGGCCAAGCTCCCTGGCCGTTTCGGCCATGTACAAAGCGTAAGAAGGCGTGCAGGCCAGTATCCTGGGTTTGAAATCCCTCAATATCTTCAGCTGACGCTTGGTCTGCCCGGAAGAACAGGGTATCACAGTAAGCCCGAGTTTCAGGCTCCCGTAATGCAGCCCTAATCCCCCCGTGAAAAGACCGTACCCGTACGCTATCTGTATCATGTCCCCGGGTACCGCCCCGGCGCAACATAAGGACCGCGCTATCACGTCCGACCACAGTTCTATATCCTGCCGCGAGTAACCCACTACAGTAGGGTTGCCGGTGGTCCCGCTTGAAACATGTATCTCCTGGATATCCGCGAGCGGCCCCGAAAAAAGCCCGAACGGGTAATGGTCCCGCAGGTCCTCTTTCACCGTGAACGGCAATTTGACGATATCGTCGATAGAGCGGATGTCCCCGGGGGACACCCCGGCCCCATCCATCTTTCCCCGGTAAAAAGGCGACTGCCCGTGGACCCTCTCGATAAAAGACCTCAACCGTTCGCTTTGGAGCTCCTTAAGTTCCCCCGCCCCAAGACATTCGACTTGTTCGCTATATATCATGGCCGGTCCTTTTCGCCCTCCCCTTTAAGAAGAACATGCGGTTCTGTTCCCGCTCTTTCTTGAATTTCCGTGCCAGGGCCTCCAGCCAGCTGGACTCCTTGATATCCAGGAAGGACGACAAGACCCCGAGCATATAGGTATTAAGGAACAGTTTTTTGTCCCCAACGGCTTCGGCCGCTTCTGCCAGGTACGGAAAAAGGTCCACGCCTTGCGGTTTTAACTGGTCCTTCATCCTCGCGTATTCTTCCTCATGCAGGCACACGATGACATCACTTTCGCCAGGAAGAGGCAACGGCGAATACACCCTGCTGCCGAAACGCACATAGGACTCCACCGATCCGCCGCGCTGGGCCATGCCTTTGACCTCGGATTTTTTTACATGGTACCCGTCCAGCATAGCAGCTAACGCGCACACCTCCGCGGCGGTAAGGACACCTTGTCCTCCTATGCCATAGAACAACACGTTAACCGTTTTCCTTTCCGTTCCCATGGTCCTCTATCCTTATTCCCCTCCGGCAGGAGAGATCGCCCCGAACTTGCACACCTTCCGGCACAATCCGCATCCCACACACAGGGAACTGTTCACGCTTATACCCCCGTCATCACCTTCTATTATCGCGGGGCAATCCAACAACAGGCATTGACGGCATTTTCTGCATTTCTCCGGGTCGATCGCGGCGGCAGGCCCGCGCGAACGGTCTATCATCTTACAGGGAGAACGCGTGATGATCACCGAAAGGCTGTCCTGCCCAAGCCTGAGCTCCAGAAGGCGCCTGAACCCGTCGATATCAAATGGGTCTATCACGTCGACCTGGTCGGCCCCGGCCGCGGCGCAAAGCTTTTCAAGGGATAGTCTCTTCGTCTCTTTCCCCTGCAGGGTCACGCCAGTCGCGGGGTTCTGCTGCCCGCCGGTCATCGCCGTGATCGAATTGTCCATGATGATGACAACACCTTTGGCTCCATTGTACGCGGCGCTTATCAGCCCGCTGACACCCGTATGTATGAACGTGGAATCGCCGATAACGGCGACCACCTTTTGCCCGTCCTGCATCTTACCCGCGCCCTCAAAGAACGGAATGCTGGCGCCCATGCAGGTCTGGGTATGGAGCGCGGCTAAAGGTTCCAGCGCGCCCAAGGTATAACACCCTATATCCCCGGTCACGTAAACACCCGACTTCTTCAGGGAATAGAACGCCGGGCGATGGGGGCATCCCGGGCATAATAACGGTCGGCGGGCCCTCCCCGCAGAAGGCGGCCTGTCCCTGCCTTCTACGATATCCCTGACCGCGGCCGGGCTTAATTCCCCGCATACCCATGACGGTTTTTTCCCTGTAACGCTGATACTTTCCTGCCTGAGCTTTTCCTCAAGAAAAGGTTCCAATTCCTCAATTACATAAAGCGTCTCCACTTCCCGCGCGAAAGCCCTGGCCAGGTCAACCGGGAACGGGAACGTCATGCCCAACGTCAGGAATGACGCGTCGGGATATACTTCTTTCGCGTAGAGCGCCGATACCCCGCTGGTGATAAAACCTATCTTGCGGTCGTTCAGTTCCATCCTGTTGAGCGATGTCCTCTCGGAAAGAGCGCGTAACGCCGACAACCGCTTCTCCAGATCAGTATGCCTTGGCCGCGCGTGTGCCGGTATCATGACGTATTTCCTTGGATCCTTACGCAGCTCCCGGCGCGCGGGTTCACGGTTCGAGGATGTCCTGAAAGATTCTTTTGTATGTGATATACGTGTCGTCAGGCGCAACATGACCGGGACGTCGAACTCTTCGCTGATATCGAACGCCTGCTGTATGAATGAATACGCTTCGGACGGGCTGGATGGTTCCAATAGCGGCACCTTCGCGTAAGGAGCCACACGGCGCGTATCCTGTTCGTTCTGGGAGGAATGCATGCCGGGATCATCCGCGACCACGACGACCAGCCCCCCGTTAACGCCGCTATACGCAGTCGTCATCAAAGGGTCCATGGCCACGTTCAAACCGACATGTTTACATGCCGTTAACGCGCGACGCCCCGCCAGGCTTGCCCCGAAAGCCGCTTCATAGGCGACCTTTTCATTGACCGCCCATTGCGCCTCCAGGTCCTTAAATGTCCCCAGGGTCTCTAATATCTCGGTCGAAGGCGTACCGGGGTAGGCGGAAGCGAACGAGATACCCGCCGCCCAGGCCCCCCAGGCCACCGCTTCGTTACCTGATAAAAAAACTTCTTCCTGTTCGTTAGGCATATTATCCATCGGTTAACATTGGTCCACGTTCCGGTATTTATCATTATAGTGATATGCCCCGGCTAGACAACTAAAAATTTTCCCGGGCCGGGTCAGTTCATCTTTACCACGATCATCGTCATGTCGTCGTGCTGCGGCGCGCCGCGCGCGAAATCAGTTATATCCGCTTCGACCCTCTGGATTATATCCTTAGCGCTGAGCGCGGTATGTTTTTTCAGCGTCTGTTCCAGCCTTTCCAATCCGTATTCCTCCCTATCCTGGTTCATGGCTTCCGTCACGCCGTCGGTATAAAAAGCGATGATATCCCCTTTTTTCATGTGCCGGACCTCGCTATCCACGGTCATTTCCGGGTCCAGGCCCATAGGACACGTCTGGGATTCCAATAGTACCGTTCCCCCGCCGTCAGCGCTTATTATAACGGGAGGATTATGCCCGGCGTTCACGTAGTTCAACGTCCTGCTGCCTGCATCAAGGACCCCGTAAAAGATAGTCTCGAACATATTGCTCCTTGGCAGTTCTATCAACCTGGAATTAGCGTTCTTTATCATAAGGTCCGGGGCGTCGAACAAGGACACGTTCGACCTGATGAACGCCAGGGAAAGAGCCACGAAAAGCGCCGCGGGAACGCCTTTGCCGGATACATCCGCTATGACGATACCCCATTTGTTCCCGCTTATCGGCACGAAATCGTAGAAATCACCACCTACCACCCTGGCCGGGATGGTCATGGCGAAAACATCCACTCCCGGCACGGCCGGAGCGGGATCAGGAAGAAAATTCTGCTGTATGTTCTTCGCTATGTTAAGTTCACTTAACAACCGTTCTTTATCCGCCGTGGTCTTCTTGAGTTTTTCGATATACGCCGCCAGATCGACCGACATCTTGTTGAAGTACTCCGCGAGGTCCGACAGTTCATCGCGCCCCTTCACCTTAACAGTGTGGTCAAGCTCTCCTGAAGATACCCGACGGAACCCCTCCTTAAGTTCCCTGACCTTTCCCGCGACGCCCCCACTCACGAGAACGGCCAATAACAGGGAAAGCACCACTCCGAAAACAAGGGTCAATAGCAGGTATCTTTTTATGTAATCCTGTATCTTATAGACGTCCTCAGCCGTCATATCCACACCGAGCACCGCCACGGACCTTCCCGCGCTATCTAAAATAGGCGCGTATCCCGAAAGGAACATGCCCCATTTGTCGCCGCTTATCGCCTTATCGGCGGAAGGCTCCGTGAACCCGTTCAGGAGTTCGGGGATGTTCGACGCGTCATATCCATCTCCGGGCCGGGCCGCGCCTTTCGCGGTATCGATATCGACCACGAACCGCAGCCAGCCGGGCCTGGATGGGTCTTTCCTGAATATGTAGATATATTTGATGGATGGCGTTACCTGCTGTATTGAATTGAGGCCCTTTTCCAGCTCTTTATAAACAGAACTGTTCTCAGATCCGGGATCGAGCGGGATGGACATGACCGTATCCGCGTCGACCGTAAGCGCGGCGAGCTCCGCTATATCCATCAGGTTAGTCCTTAAACCTTCTATCATGGACCCGGAAGCGTAACGATAGATAACGAAACCCGACGCGAGACAGACCACGGTCATGGCGGAAACAAAAGCAAGCATGATCTTCATCCTGAACTTGCCGAAAAAATTATGGATTGGATTCATATCCGCTCATTCTACCGTTAAAACGTTACAGGCTCAAGGGTTAAAATGTATCTGGGCCTTTTAGTGCCGGCCAACATGCCGGCGGTATGCGGCGCCTTGCTGTCGCTTTCATGTATCGCGATAGAACATCAGCGCGAAAGACATGTCGCCTTATGATATCATTTCCACCTGGCGCGCGCTTATTTGAACTTGTGGGAAACGTCCCTGGCGGAACCGGGTTCCTGCACGTCCTTGATGGTCTTTATGTCCTTAGCGTTCAGGTCCAGTTCCTTCATGTCCACCACGCGTACACTTCGGTCGTTGTAGGTATGGTAGAAATACCTGAGGCCGGAAAGGTCCGCCGCGCTGGTCCACTGGGTGGTATCGTACATCTTTTTACCCGCCTCTTCCCCCCTCACGGAACCTTTCGGTATATCGAACTGGTTCAGTATGCGGAAAGCGTTCCCAACTTCCTCGTCGGCATCCTTCCCCGGGCATGCGGTACTTGTAAAGAACACAGCCCGCACAAAACGTGACGGGGAAGAAAAATCCCCGGGAAGGCCTATCGCTCCGGTACCCTGCCCGAACTGTTCCAACTCCAAAGTGTTTATCTTTACGGAAGGGTCGTTGCCCGGCCTCAGCCCTATGTAATTCCTCAGGTTCGTCGTATGCCACACATAGTCGGGTGAGTTCGTTATTACGTTCACTTCGTTATCGTGTATATTGAGCTGTCCGCCGACATACTCAATGATAGCCGCGTCACCCGTACTATCAGCCACCATGTAATGCAGCGGAGGCACAAAACCCCACTCGGGTATCTTGACCCCGGTTACTTTTATCCCGGGAAGACGCTCACGAACATCGGCTACGTTCGCGCATGTCCCAAGTATCCACGACACCAGGTCCAGGCACGATATGGCCTCCGAAAGGTCCTCTTCCTGAACATCCTGGTATCCCGCGTATCCAGGAAAAAAGAAAGCGCCGCAGGCCAGTCCTTTCTCATTGATCCCGTCCCCGACAAGCGGCTGCCCGAACGGGTTGAACCCGACATGCGCGTATTCCGTCTTCCAGGCCAGGCCAGGCTCTCCCGAAGGCGTCTGGCCACGATACGCGTACTCCCTCGGCACGATAATAAGGTCGTAAGAGACAAAATCCGTACCAAACTCAAGTGTACGCGCGAATACGCAGCTCCCGTCTTCCGCACGGCCCAGTATACCGGTACAGGCATACGCCGTGACAGGCCCGATAAAAGAGCATATATACGCGACCAGCGCCAGCACCACAGAACACATATGTCTTTTCATAGACTCTCCTATTCCCGCTAAAAGTCAAGGGACAGGTCCCGCAAAGTAACATCTCTGCCGGGCCTGTCCCTCTCAATATGGTCCTTCTTCCAGTTCTCCCACCGCTATCTTGTGATCTTCGTGACCTTCGCGCCGTTGATGCTGAGGTCGTACATAAGGCCTTTTTCATCGAACACGAACGCGACAATAGGTTTGTTGGATATCGCGCTGCTGATCTGGGTGCCCGCGCCTATCGCTATCACCGCGACCGACGCGTCCGCGCCTATCTTCCATCCTTCGCTTTTCTTGAAATTATTCAGGGCGTCATCGGTCATGAACGCGATTATGATGGTCTTTTTCTGGCCGCCGAGCTGCAGGCCGAACGAAGCCGCCGCCGTGCTGTAATAACCGTCCGTCTGCCCCGCCTCGATAAGCGCGCCTTCGCCGTACTCACCGCCGAAACCTATAGCCGCCTTGAACACGCTCGGGAACACGAGCATACCCTTGGCGCCGTTTATCACCGTATCGCCACCGTCTATCTTCTCAAGCTTATCCAGGGATATCTTGACCCCGGCGTCGATATCCGCCGCGGTAACGGCATACGCGGGTGTTCCCATCGAGAACGCCAATGCCATCACTACACATAATGCTATTTTCGCTATCTTCGCCACTTTCATCCTAATACCTCCCTTGTTTATCCCTCTTTTGAGCTTCCCAACCTCTTCCCGGTCTTATAGTTACCTACAGCATTATACGCCCCGTATTTCCATTTTACAATACCAATAAAAAAGATGATGCGTGGATGCTTGTACCGGGTACAAACCACTGCTCAAAGTGTCCCCAACTCCCGCTTTAGTTGTCCCTCAACAAAAAATAATTGCAGTAAAAATCCGGTTTCTACTGTCTTATTATATAAAAGGAGGTACTTATGCCACGCATCCCAAGAATATACATAGACAATGTCTGCTATCATATCATGGCCAGGGGCACACAGAAGAACAAGGTATTTATGAGTAGTGATGACCGTTCAACCTATCTGGAGCTTTTATTAAGAGCAAAACGCAAATACAGGATATCCGTCTATGCTTACTGTCTTATGCCTAACCATGTACACCTGCTGGTCGAGCCACCTGAACCTTATAAAATATCCAAATTCATGCACTGGCTAAACCGAGGATATAGTACTTATTTCAACGTCAAATACGGAAAATATGGGCATCTTTGGCAGGGGCGCTTCAGGAGTAAACCCATATTAAAGGGTGATTATCTCTTACAATGCGCCTCATATATAGAGGCTAACCCGATCCGCAGCAACTTATCGAATAATCTGCATGAATATCATTGGAGCAGCTACAAAGAGCGTTGCACATTCGGCGACATGAATATCCTGGATGGAATGAAACCAAGCATATAGACACCCCTCGCACCAAAATGAGTTTTGTTTTGTGAATATTGTACTCGTTACAAGCTCTTTCGGGGGACAGGTTAAAGGAGACCTTGTACCAGGTACAAACTGCCGGATGTTCATTTCTGTACTTCCACGCCTTCCAATTCCAGGAAAGGGTATTTAGCGTAAAGTTCTCCCAGCACTTCATCAACCGAAGCGTTCCCTTCTATCACGAGGCGCGTATACCAGGCATTCATGTCATCCACTATTGCGCTCCATTTCTCGTATCCTTCCCTGTTCATGTTGGAACAGAGGTCACGGATACGTTCCGCCGGGTCCTGGGCCTCTATGAACCCCATGTTGGTCCTGAGCGCCAGGAGCATCCTCATGTTATCAAGTTCCGTCTCCACCTTCATCAGGAACATCTCTTTGGACGTAACTGACCCTCCACCTCCCCCGGAGGAAGAAAGAGGGAAAATAAGCCATAAACCTACAAGAACACATCCCACGATCACCGCGCCCAGGGTGACCAGGGCCTTTATCCTGGAACCGTCCATTCCTCCCCCTTTATATAAGTTGAACTTCTGTAATGCGCGAAAGACACGTTCAGCCATAACGGATTATCGAATATTTCATGAAGGCGTGAAGCGACCTCGTTACGGATATCGTCCATCCTGCCTACCGAGTAAGAACTTTCCGGATCTTTGGCGACAAAGTACACTTCGTAAATAAGCTCGCGCCCGGACCGGGCCAGGCGTACTACAGCGTCATCAAACCCGGCTTTCCGGGCTATCTCAAGCACCGCTTTTTTCGAAAGACCGTATATCTCCTTCTCGGGCGCCATGATGAGCATCCCCCTTATTCCCCGGATAAGCGAGACCAAAGGCTCCCTTACGAAGAAAAGTACCGCTATCATCACCATGAGGGGGTCAACGTACGGCGAGTAGTGCCCGTATCCGGCGCGCTGTATAAGGTACCCGATGAAGAACCCCACGAGCACCGCGAAACTGAGTAACGTGTCCATGCGCCATTGCGAGGCCTGGGTCTTGAGGAGTTCCGAACCGGGAGCTTTCATCCTCCCGGTACGAGCGATATATGACCAACAGGCAAAACACCCTACCACTCCGATGAAAGCGTATGCCATACCGGACAGGCTATTGGTCTCCTGGCCGCTTGAGAACAGCGAAACGGTGGCGCTGGTGAACGCCCTGGTGCATATAACGAGCAGTATCACCGATTGTACCACTATCACCATGGGCTCAAGCTGCGATTTACCGAACGGGAAGTTCTCGTCCCTGCCCGCGGCGATACTTTTGGCGGCGTAAAAATACATCCCGGTCATAACGAGGCTAATGAACGAATAAACCCCGTCGAACATTATCATCTGGGACTTAGCCAACACGCCCCATATCAGGGCAAGAAGCGCGAAGAACAGCGCCCCGCAGGCGGAGAACGTTAATACATCCTGTTCACGGTTCGTGTTCACTCAATTTTCCTTTTTTGGATCGGGTATATGATAAATCCCGGTCATTACTTCTTTTTAGTAAGCTTACCCCAAAGCAAGGTAGCGTGCCAGTATTTCGAAAAAAAACGCTCGTAGGACTGAGTGGAACAGGCCCAAGAGCGATCTCGTGAACTTCCGGAAAAACGGTTTTTACAACGGATCCAAACCAAAAACTATTGTGACAGCATGTTATAGAATTCTTTCTCGGTCATATTGTTTCTTTTTTCGATCAAATATTTGTTGTCATCCATCGTAACGTAAGTGATCTCCGGTTGAGCTGTTTCAACAGCTTCGACAATAGCGTCTGCTGTTTCCTCCGCCCCTCCCACCCTTGCCATCAGAGCGTCCAAATCAACCCTGAAATCTACAACCATTTGCATATAGTCTTCCGGGATATTGGATCGATCGAGCCTTGCGTAAGCCGTTTGAACAAAATTAGTATTGGCAGCTCCCGGCTGGATCTTGACGACATCAATGTTAAATCGTTTTATTTCCAGCCGCAACGCGTCAGCCATACCTTCGACCGCATGTTTTGAGGCGGCATACCATCCCAATACCGGCATAGAGAATTTTCCGAGGCCGGAAGATACGACGATGATCCGCCCTGAACGCTGTTTACGCATGACCGGCAACACTTCTTGCTGCAGACGCGCGTATCCAAAAACATTAACATCAAATTGATTTTTAAGGTCTTCAATGTCGATATTCTCAATCGTCGCGTATTCCCCGTATCCGGCATTATTGATCAGGACATCGATCCTTCCCTGTTCTTCCAGAATTCTTTTAATGCCTGCCCGAACTTGATCATCTTTCCTGACATCCATCACAAGAGCGGTCCCACCGATCTTATCCAGATATTTATTGCCTTCCTCATTAATATCCCCGCCGTAAACAACATGTCCTTTGGCTATGAGTTTTTCGGCTGCTGCCTTTCCAAAACCCGATGCGGTCCCTGTAATAATGATAACTTTGGGGTTATCACCTATCCATGATCCATCACCCAGTTGGGACTGGGTGCTATCCGGAATACTTATATCCCCGGATCCTTGAGACATGCTGTTATTCGCGGCACAGTTTGCGAATAACAGCATGCCAAATAAGATGGTTGAAAAATGAGATAACGTATGGCCTTTATCACTCTTAAGGCCAGTGTTAAATTTCGTCTTATCTTTGACTATCTTTTTTCTGATCATAATGATTTCCTTTTTTGTTTTGGATCTCTCGGAACGGGTACCGGCACGATCTTACAACTGTCACAATTCTACCCCTACACCTGTCCCCGGATCGATCGAACAGTTGCCCCTGTTACTACTTAGTCTTACTGTCATCATATACTTCATACATTACGGTCTTTTCGATCGGTTTTCTTTCAGTCTTATGCCTGTCCGGGCTCAAGAACCCGTCACGGGGATAACCCAGAATAAGTAACGCTGTCGGCTCTATGTATGTCGGTATATTAAATCCTTTTCGTATGATATCGGGATCAAATAACCCGACCATCACACTTCCGATATTCAATTCTCTCGCGGCCAGCATCATATGGTCACAAACGATGCCTATATCCAGGTCACCGGAACACTTTCCGTCAAAAGGTCGTATTAAGGGATCCGTCCTGTCCTGGCACACGATCAGGACGCACTGAGAACCAAATGTCTTATACGCTTTTTGTATTTTCTCTAAGTTTCCCTTTTTTTGAACAACGATTATTCGCTGCGGCTGTTTATTACAAGCGCTTGGCGCTAACCTGCCGGCAGCCAGGATATGGTCGAGGTCATTTTTAGGAATACTCTTTTCCAAAAAACCTCTTGTTGTACACCGTTCCTTCGCTAGTTCAAGAAAACTCATTTCATACTCTCCACTTTATTATCTTTCGGGTCCGGCACCAAGCCATAAAAATGTATCTGACGAGGCCCACATTAATTTATATTATATCCTCTGAACATCAGGGTTAAAAGACTTATTATGGCGACGCGTGTTTCCCGGTATTTGGTATAAATTCTTTATGGATGTGGCGTTACCCTTTAACGCTTGTCAGGGCATATTCTTTTTTAAGGACCCTTCCCGTCCACACTATGCCTATGGCCGCGGCGGCTATGTCGGTCGCCAGCCGCCCCCAGAATACCCCCGTGATACCGAACACTCTTGCCCCGAGCAACACCAAAGGTATAAGCAGGGCCACCACGCGAATGGCGGTCAAGATGGCGGACGCCACCGGTTTGTGTATACCCGTCATAAGAAAGGTCGCGTACCGGTGCACTTCAAGGAACCCGTACCCGAGACAGGTAACGCGGATATACTGGACCAGGACATCCACGACGGCCGGGTCGGGGGAGAAAAGCCGGCCCAGCGGACGCGCGATAACGAGGAACACTACGGCTATGACCAGACCGAATCCCAAAGCGAAAGACATCGTCCCCCTGCGCGCGGCGATTATCCTGTCGAACCGGCCCGCCCCGTAGTTCTGGGCGACGAACGGGACAAGCGACATGCCTACCGTCATAGGCACCATGAAAGCGAACATCTCTATCCTGCCGGCTACACCGATCGCCGCTACGGCGGACTGTCCGAAATCCGCGATGATCCTGATCACGACAGCCGCGGAAAGAGGCGTGAGGATAGAGCTAAGCATGGAAGGTATCCCGATATGCAGTATCTTCCGCCATGACGCGGCCACTCGCTGGCGCGTATGCGCCGCGAAAAGGATCAGGCGATACCTCTTGTGGATGAAATAAAAAGCCCCGGACATGACCAGCATCTCAGAAATGACCGTAGCCAGGGCCGCGCCCTGCATCCCCATACGCGGGAACCCTCCGAGCCCGAATATCATCACGGGGTCGAGTATACAGTTGCACACGGTCCCGGCCACCATGAGGAAACTGACCGTCCTCATTTTGCCCGTACTTATGATGATATCGGAGAACATTATCTGGAGGATACGCGGGATCAGGCCGCAATACCAGATCCACATGTACTGCCCCACGAATTCCAGCACCTCACCCGTCGCGCCCAACCGGCTGAAAAGCGGGCGTATGGAAAGAAGCCCGGCCGCGGTGAGACATAAAGCCACTGTCGAGGCCAGGAAAACCGCGTGTGTCGTAATACGCGCCGCCGTCTTCTTTTTCCCGCGTCCCAACGCGTGGGCCACCACCGTCATGGCCCCGGTCCCCAGACCGCGCATGATGAACCCCAGGAGCATGACCACCGGGAACGTGAACGACATCGCTGCCAGGGCGCTCGTACCCAGCCTGGAAACGAACCACGTATCGGCCAGGTTATAAGCGTTCAGGGCGAACGTCCCGGCCAGCATGGGCACGGCCATACGCGCTATGGTCGGGAAAACCTTATCTTTCACTAAAAGCGCCATTATATATCCTATACCTTCCACGGAACGTCAGACATCGAACGCCATAAGTAGCTCCATATGTCCCGTATGCCCATCCACACGCTCTTCCAATACCCTGAACCCGTGTCTCTCGTAGAACCTGATACTACTGACATTTTCCTTATAAACAGCAAGACACAGTCCGTCCCGGACCTCTTTCGCTTTATCCATAAGGCAGCCGCCTATCCCTCTTCCCTGGCATACGGGCGATACGAAAAGAGCCGCCACCGTATTGCCACATAGGGCAAGGAAACCCTCTACCCGTCCGCCATCTTCATACACATAGATCTCGCTCGAGGCGAGGTAGACATCCCGCATCTCGCCGAGCTTGGACTCCCAGAACTTCTCTTCGATGAAATTATGGGCTTTTATCGAGGCTTTTAGCCAGATATCCAGGACGCGTTCCATATCTGATCTTACAAAAGCACGGACCATGATCACCTTTCCGGGTCAGAACTTTTCAGTATCCATCCACACAACTAAGCTTATATATTACCATAGTAAGATCACACCGTCAGCCTCACTACAGGGTCAACGTTCACGGATAAAATGCGCCGCGACCAGGGAACACGCCCCAAGCACGGACCCGCAAATGAACGGTATACGGTAATTTATCATCCAGAGATACCCGCCGACCACAGGTAGTATCACAGCGGCGATATGGTTTATGGTAAAACTGACCGCGGTACTGGACGATATGTCCTTTTTATCGGCTATCTTCTGGAAATAAGTGCGTATCGCCATGGCCCCGTTGAACGAGATATGGTCCAGGACGTACAGTGCCGCTACCAACGGTTTATAAGGGCAGAACGCGTAGGCGGTGAATATCAGGATCAGGCTGATGTATTCACAGCGAAGTATCGCCAGTTCCCCGAACCGTTTGATCGCCTTGGCCACGAGCGGCGCGGCGAAATAGTTGATGATGTTGTTCAGGACAAACAGCATGGTGACCTGCTGTATGGTGAACCCGAATTTTTTCACGAGCAAAAGGACCGAGAACACCATGAAGATCTGCCGCCGCGCGCCGGATAATAGCGTAAGGATATAAAAAAGCGTATATTTTTTGCGGAATACCACTTTTTTCCGTTGGACATATTCTTCTTTTCGCGCAGGTTCGTTGACAAGCCCCCATATCCCGGCGCCGCATACCGCAATGCCTATCAGGAGGAACATCGTCCGATATGAAAGAAAATGCGAAAATAAAAATATTACTATTCCGACGATGATACAGACCAGGGACATCATGCTGCGCTGGTTCCCCATTACGAGCGGCGACTGGTATTCGTCAAAATGCTGGAGGATAAGCGACTGGTTAGTGGTCTCGTAATAATGGAACCCGAAACTCATAAGTAGTGTGGTCGCTAACAGTCCCGAAAAACTCGGGAGGAACCCGGTCAGCATTACACCCATCCCCATGCAGATAACGGACGCGGCCGAAAGGCGATGTTCCTTGATGAACGCCAGGAGGAATATCGCGCATAGTGCCAGGAACCCGGGTATCTCCCGCGCGGACTGGACCATACCGACCTGGAACCCGGTAAGCCCTACCGTCTCCACCGCGAAGTTATTGAAGAGCGTGCGCCAGCCCTGCAGGCCGGCCGCGGAGGCGATGGTCAGCACCAATAGGTACCAGTACATGGGATCCTGCTTTATCTTTTTCATAGGAGGACCCATTGTAGCATAAACGGGGCGTGTTTTGTTGTACATGTGGTTGGTATATAAGGCAGGCCGATACCTCTAACGCTCAAACAAGGTCTGGACCTCTCTAGGCCGAGAACCATGTCCCGGATCGTATGGTGGGATGAAATAGGTTATGCGCGGAAGTTAGGCAAGAAAGAGAGTCGGGCTGTTAGATGTCTCTCCACTCAGACAGCCCTCGCCTTTCAGGCTGCGGAAGTAGCTCGACGAAGCTCGCTACACTTCCTCGGACATTACGTCCTCGGTCGCTCCACACGGCGCACCTGACAACATACATGTAATTTAGAGAGAACTGGCAAGGCGTCCTATCTGAAGGAGTGTATCCGGCCTTACAATAACCCTAAAGGGTTATATCTAGAACTTATGCCCTGACGACCCTTGCGGGTTATATCTGGAACTTATGCCTGGCCCTTCGGGCATTTTGGAGATCATTATAAAAATACGGGGTCTGGTCTATCTGGGGGTTATGCCCCGCCGGGGGACCTGACCCCATTAAAACGAGGGACTGGTTTAGGCCGGAGATCATGCCGTCGCAGTAAACCTGTCCCGAGATATCCTGACCTTTTACGGTAGCATATCTTTATGGCACAAACCGTCTTATCTCCTTCATTTATATTTGACAATATCCCCTATTTCTCCCAGTCGCCTCTGCTCCCGGGACTTACTCGGAGAGTAGTACTCCTCGGTCGCTTACATTCAATCCCCGGTCCGGGACCATAGCTGTCCCGGGTCTGCCCCTCTCACTACCTATATCATACCCTTCGGATGACATAATAAAAGTCTAAAACCGTTTTTTACCCAAGCCTAAGCCGCACAGCTCAAAACGGTTTTTTCTCTGAAAATAAAAGCGGGACAGGTGTAGGATCACGTCAGCACCCGTCCCCACTATCTGTTATTTATTGTTTTTAAAAAATCCCTGCCCCCCTAACCTTTCAACCTTAGATTTCATCATATTATTTTCGATTGCCCATTTTCTTAAAATCTCTATTCTATCCAAAATCTTCTTTTTCATTCCATCGCTACATCTTTCGATTAATTTTATTTCTTGTTTTTCCCATTTTTCAAAACCTTCACCATGTTCAATCCTACTTTTATCAAATTTAATAATTTGAAACTCTTGTTCTTCCTCTGTCATGTCTGGAAGTTCACGAATATATTTGCAAAAATCCTGTGTGCCCTGATCATTGTCTGCTATCTTCTTTATTTCCTCGAAATATTCCCTAGGAAGAAAAGTCTCAATTTCCTTTATTTCAAAACTCTCAAGAACAGGGAAGGGATTATCTATGCCAATTTTTTCACTCCATTCAAATTCAATTACTGAAATAGGGTATTTTAACATGTGTAAAGTAATAACAAGGATAATTACTCTTTCGTATGTATTAATCCACTTTTCCAGAACATCTTCTTCAAAAGTTTGGCAATTCGATTTCGGCAATCCAAGCTTATTAGAGAATTCATACCCTTTCGTATGAACATAGTTATGAAGAACACTCAAATCATTGAAGCTTTTTCGTAAGCCAAATTTTTCGTCAAAGCTCATGATATTCTTGTTTGATCGTAATATCTTCCAAATTTTATCAACCCGAGGCGTATTTGCTTCCCATGCATCCTTTGATTTCAGCCAATCTTGAACCGTTTTGTGCCCATCATCGTTGATGTTGTAATAAACAGACAACATACCTAATTCAAGAACGCTTCTTAAAGACATAAAGGCTTGTTTATAAAATCCAAATATTGCCAAATTAAATGATATTTGAAGTTCATCCCATGATTCCACATAAGGGAAAAAGTGACCTGAAAATAAATTTTCAGCTGTTTGGGGTATCACCTTTCCTATGCTTTGATAAATCCAACCCGAATTTTCTATTCTTTGCTTTGTATTAGAATGATTTTTAAAAAACAATTCAGTTTTTTCTAACACTTCCATACTTTTTACTGGTTCATAAATAAAAGGGGGATATTTTTCCATCAAATAGGTTTCTCGTAAATCCTAGTTAAAAATTATTACTACACCTTGAAGTCTAGACATTACCTTAAATAGCCTTTAAAACTTCAGAATAATATAAAGAAGCATCTGGGGATAAGGCCCTTCTCCGGTCTGGCCGCCGACCTCGTGAACTTCATTCCCGCGTTCTTCTTAAGACACAAAACCGTTTTTTTTTGCCCAAGATATGGCACCACAGATCAAAACGGCTTTGGTTTTCTTTTTATTTAATTTTTAATTTCTGATCTAAATAATGTAATAAAGTTCTTGTTGTATTGATGATAAGCATTGCTTCCGATTTCGGCAGTAATTTTTCAGTAGGATGAACTATACTTGCATGATTTCTCAAGTGATTTAAAGCATCAACGATTGCGGACATTGAAAATACAACTCGTTTGATATTTGCATCTGTTCTTATTTGTTCAAACTGTGGATGATTTTCTCGAATTAACTTAAAAAAGGCAGTGATATTTGTATCTCTCTCATAACTAATTTTTGCTTTTTCACACACATTCTTTAGATACCCATGAAATGCCGTATGTACCCGGTCAATAGCATTTGGGGCACCAGAAGTACAAACAAGGCTTTCCGCATCTCTTAAGGCGTGTTCGACAATAAATGAAGTTGTTTCCAAAGAGGGGGTCTTTACAAGAGAAACACCCGTTTCAATTAAGTAATCTATTGCAATATGTCGAACATACGGCCCAAAATCCGAAAGAGTATGTGCAATATCTGCAAAAGCTAATTTGTATTTATTTTGAAAATTATTTTTTTGTAACTTAACATATTCATCAATCGGTATCTTTGCATAAAGAACAAAAAAATCGTCATTAAAAAAATTAGTTCCAGAATAAAGTTCAAATGGAAACTTTTCTAACATGCGACTGGCTTTTTTACCATGTTTTGCTGACAATAATTTGCATGCATTGTTGCGTAATGCAGTCCACTCATCGGCAGACATGCGCTCTTCTTTCAAGTCAAACCCGCTTGCCCCTGATCCGCTGTATAAGTAGATCATATTCTTGATTTCCCTTTTCCATTATCAACTCTACTTAAACATCCAAGAAGAATCTCCAGGGACGGTTCTCGAGATAAACTCCGGTCTGGCACAAACCCAATCCCCGGTCGGGGGAATTCTCGATCTTGGGTCTGTCCTCCGTGTGTTTTGGGGGACAAGTATACCGGTTTAATCTCTACGCCTGTCACATAAAATACGCCTGACCGAAGGCCCACCGAGCACGCTCTACCGCCAGCACCACACATAGGGGGTTACGCGCGAACGCGCATTTGATGGCCGGATATACTCCTTCAGATAAGACGCCTTGCCAATTCTTTATAAATTACATGTATGTTGTCAGGTGCGCCGTGTGCGAGTTTGCCGATAGGCTTGTCTGAGCAACAGGCGCATCTGCTTCATACACTATATCATTATATTTCCTGCATGAAATGCAGCTGTCCCCTATCGACTTATATTATATCCCTAACGGGTTAAAGACAAAAGGCTTTTATGATAAGAGGGTTACATTTACATAACATATTGTGCTCCCCATATTTATATTTGACAATATCCTCTATTTCTCCCAGGCGCCTCTGCGCCCGGGACTTCCTCGGGGAGTGGTACCCCTCGGTCGCCTATTTTATACATAAATTAACTCAAGGCTTACAACCATAAACTTATCTTCATAAGATAAAACACGTTATCTCCTTCATTTATATTTGACAATACACTCTATTTCCAATATAATTTAGACTCACAAAACGCGAACAAGCCTCGTTATCAGGCATATATCGGTTCCCCGGTAGCTCAATGGTAGTAGCGATTGGCTGTTAACCAATAGGTTGTAGGTTCGAATCCTACCCGGGGAGCCATAAATTAAAAGACCTCAGCGCAAGCTGGGGTCTTTTGATTTATACCCCTCAGTTGGATGAGGGGTATATCTTTTCCCATAAAACCCCGAATCTGACCGAGGCCGTAATGGCCGAGGAA